>NZ_JBRCHD010000045.1:0-149530 GCF_053489755.1 Rhodoflexus sp. | reverse complement strand
ATGATTATCAACTGGTTTGCACATAAGTATGGCTACATCAATTTCAAAGTGAGCGATACCTCGAAGAACCTGTTCCACTTTGACTGGCTGATGATGGGCGAGGCTTATCATAATAACCACCACAAGTTTGGCGGCAGACCTAATTTCGGCGGTGTGCGCTGGCACGAAATTGACATGACCTATGTGATCATGGTCGTACTGGAAAAACTTGGTATCATTCGCATGAGGCGAGTCATGAGCCATGTGAGCCGCGAAGGATAAAATAGCATAATAGGCGGTTTCGGCTGTTGCTAACAAAGTAAAACCCTCCGATAGCCAAAGCTAAAGGAGGGTTTTTTTATTTGGGATTTCTGCACTATTTCTTGTTGAACCACTTGATTTCGTACAAATCCTTGCGACGATCTTTCAGGTTGCGGACGCTGCCTGCGGTGTGCAGTTCTTTGAGCAGGCTCAGATCCACGTCGGCAATAATAGTCATTTCTGTATTGGGCGTTGCCTGAGCTACGGTTGCATCGTTAGGAAATGCGAAATCGGAAGGAGAAAACACGGCAGACTGCGCATAGTTTAAGTCCATATTCTTGACGCGGGGCAGGTTGCCTACATTACCTGCAATAGCCACGTAGCACTCGTTTTCAATCGCGCGGGCCTGCGCACACTTGCTGACGCGGTGGTAGCCGTTTTGTGTGTCGGTCAGGAAAGGGACGAATAAGATCTGCATACCCTGCTCGGAGAGTATGCGCGGTAGTTCGGGAAACTCTACGTCATAGCAAATCAGGATGCCGATTTTACATACGTCGGTATCAAAAACGCGGAGTTTACTGCCGCCCTGCACGCCCCAGTGGCTTTTCTCGTCCGGGGTAATGTGCAACTTATACTGTGCATCCCATGTGCCATCGCGGCGACAGAGGTAGCTCACGTTGTAGAGTTCGCCGTCGTTGTAGAGCGGCATACTGCCCGCAATAATGTTGATGTTATAGGCAACAGCATATTCTACAAACTTGTCGCGTAGTTCTTCGGTGTAGTTGGCTAATTTTCGGATGGCTTTAGCTGCAGTATCCTCGTTGAACAAGCCCATGAGTGGGGCGTTGAAAAATTCGGGAAACAGCACAAAATCAGCCTTGTAGTCGCTGACTGCATCAATGAAAAACTCTGCATTTTCTAACAGTGCCTGCAAGGAGGGTACATTGCGCATCTGCCACTGCACTACTCCAAGCCGCACAAACTCCTTTTGCCCGCCAATGATCGGCTCTTTTTCGTCGTAGTAATAAATATTGTTCCATTCCAGCAGCGTTGCATAAGCCTTCGACTCGCTATCGCCCGGCAGATAGTTGGTCAGAACTTTCTTTACGTGAAAGTCATTGCTCAACTGAAACGATAAGATCGGATCGGAAATTTCCTTGTTTTTAACCAACTCGATGTATTCACGCGGGGTAATTTTATCCGCATAATTAGCATAGCCCGGAATGCGTCCGCCAGCTATGATTGCTCGCAGATTGAGATGTTCGCAGAGTTCTTTACGGGCATCGTAGAGGCGGCGACCTAACCTAAGCCCCTGAAAATCAGGGTGAACAAAAATGTCAATGCCGTAAAGTACTGTGCCTTTTTTCAGGTCGTGAGTGGTGAATTTGTAGTTGCCCGTAATTTGTCGGTAGGTGTGGTTATCGCCAAATTTGTCGTAATCAATGACAATACACAGCGCACAGGCAACGACTTTGCCGTTGTCTTCGATGCAAATTTGCCCTTCAGGAAATATTTTAAGCAGGATTTCTATATCTGTTTTTGGCCAAATACCATCGCCGATGTTAGAATAGACTAATTGCATTATTTCCAGCATGTCGTCGTAGTCTTCAATGGTCAGATTACGGATATTGAGCTTGTGGCTGGAGGCGGTAGTATTTTGCTGAGAAGAATTCTTCAATTCAGGCTTATTGGTTGGCATGGTATCTTAGATAGAGGATGATACTGCAAAATTCGCATAAAAATATGGCGCAGCCAAAAATCAGATACCGCGCAAATCCAAAATCACCTCAGGGTATTGGTCTTCGTTGTCTAATAGGTGAACAAATTTGGCAGCAACTTCTTCAGGTGTGCTAAGTTCGCGATTTTCTTTCAGTAGGCGAAAGCGCTCAATTCTGCTAAAGCCTTCTGTATTCGCTTGGCGGATTTCCTGTTGCATGTGTGTATCTACTACGCCCGGGGCAACGGAGAAAATGCGAAAGCCCAGTTCGCGGATGTCCTGTTCGATCTGCATACAGCGCGAAAACATATCCAGACCTGCCTTGGCGGCGCAGTAGGCGGCCCAGCCATCGTAGGGATTTTTACCCGCACCCGAACTGACGTTGATAATGGTTTTAGGGATGCGCAAATGCCCGTAGCTACGGACAAACAGGCTTGAAAGCAGTGCCGGCGCAATCATATTAACGCGGAAAGAGGCAATGATTTGCTGTTCGGCGATTTCGCCTATGTAGCCGATTTCGCCCAAAGTGCCTGCATTATTAATCAGTACTAAGCGTTTGGCAGTAGGTCTTTCTGTAAAGATCTGTGCGGCGAGTGTTGGCAGATTATCAACGTCGGTCAGGTCTGCATTTACGTGTGTATAGCGGATATGCTGTACAGTTGAATGACGTGAGATGCCCACTACATGGTGGTATGGATTTTTGACCAATCGCTCGGCGAGCGCCTTGCCGATGCCTCGACTCGTGCCTGTAATGAAGAAGTGTGTTTCCATAGCTTTGCGAATATAAAATTTTTTTGAGCAATCTGTAGGAAGAAAATACAGTTGTCCTGCGATCTTTTACCTGCAGCGCACATCTTCGGGGTATGATTCATCGTTTCACCCATTGATGTATGAAAACTAAGATTTTATTCATCGCTTTTTTATTTGTGCTGTACACGGCATCTCTGGCAGTAATCTTTTTGCACAAAACAGCCGCGAGGAGAAGGCAGTATCAGGTATCAATTTGGAAAGTATCGGGGGTATCAATATTTATGCTAAAATGAATCATCTACCCTGCTTAGCTCCTGAGGCTGTCCAAAAAGGCTGAATGCAGCACATGTAAATATTTGATTATCAAGTTATTGATGAATCACAGACTAAAGTCCGTGTTACTTTTTAGACACCCTCTGTATAGGTATCACAACGGTAGATCGGGTGATAGACTCGCTATTCATTGAAGGGCTACCCGAAAAACTTATCGGTGATCAAACCTACGACAGCAATCCTCTGAACAAGGACTTACGTGAACAATAGGACATTGACGTGATTGCCCCTCATCGTGGTCATCGTAAGAAGCGGCATCGTGTCAGTTTCGGGAAGATATTCGGATAATGAAAATAACGGCGTATTGCTCGCGCCCAATCATAAAATGGTTTACTACACCGAACAGCAACACTTTGTTACAGCGCTGGTAGAAAACTTATTCCTGTAGCCGCCAACGCTTCCCACATTTACTTACACGGAAACTTCGCATAGGCAGGTGATTGAAGACTTGCAAGCTACCTATCAGGTACAAATCACACTGGAAAAGAACCGTTTGGCTCACCGGCAATCTAAGTCAAAACGGGATATGTACGCGCAGTTAGATGCCGTTACGCAAGCCGTCGGTGTTTCATACCTTATTATGAGGAACAATCATTCTGATTGTCGGTCAAGGCTATCAATCATCCGATTTGTATCTTTCAGCCTAATTACTTAAATTGTTTTACCTAATAAAATTTAAAACAAAGATGAAAACATCATTACTCCTTACTACACTCATTTTGCTTGCGATGTTGCTCTGGCAAGCACCTATTTTGGCAGGCACTAACCTGTTGGAAAGAAACGTATCGGTCCGCGTTCAAAATGCGGAAATGGAAGTCGCGCTCGCAGAAATAGAAAAAACTGCCGATGTTCGTTTTACTTACAGCCCTGAGATTATTCACACTGAACGCAAAGTGAATCTGGAAGCCCAAAATGAACATTTGTGGGAAGTACTGGACAAACTGTTCTTACCAATAGGTATCTCTTACACAGCCCAAGGCAACCAGATCATCCTCCGTCAGTTGCCGCTGAACACGGAATTTTTAGGGCTTCTCGATAACCCTATTAAGGGTAAAGTAACCAATTCGGCAGGGGAGGGAATGCCCGGCGTTTCAGTTGTCATCAAAGGCACCAGCAAAGGAACAACGACCGATGCAGAGGGCAATTTCATGCTCAATGTGGAAAAAGGGCAAACCATATTGCTGTCTTTTATCGGCTACAAAACCCAAGAAGTAATCGTTGGCGATGACAACAACCTTGCTATTGTGCTGGAGGAATCTTCGCTGCAATTGAGCGAAGTAGCGGTTGTAGGTTCTCGTTCCAATATCGCGCGTACGGATGTGGAGCGTCCCGCCCCTATTGACGTATTGAGTTTCAAGGATTTACAAAATACCGGTCAGATAGAAGTGGGTCAGATGCTACAGTTTACTTCGCCTTCGTTTAACTCTGCTAAGTACGGTATCAACGGTGTGGCCAACTATGCCGACCCTGCTACGCTGCGCGGTCTTTCGCCCGACCAAGTGCTGGTTTTGGTAGACGGCAAACGCCGCCATCAATTTTCTGCTCTCAATTTGAATATTACTGTGGGCAAAGGCACTGTTGTAACTGATATGAATGCCATTCCCGCCCTCGCCTTAGACCGCATAGAAATCCTTCGCGACGGTGCGGCAGCACAATATGGCTCCGATGCGATTGCAGGCATTGTCAATATCGGCCTGAACAGAAGTGTCAATCAAGGCAAGTTTATATCGCAGTTTGGCATTACCACCAAAGGCGACGGGGCTACTTATATGGCAGGGGTTAATTACGGCTTTAAGCTCGGTAAAGACAAAAGCTACCTCAATCTGACTTTGCACTACCAACATGCCGACGGCACAGACCGCTCCGACCCGTTTAAAGGCGCTATCTATTCTACCAATCCTACAGTTGAGCGCAACACCCGTGCCGCAAGAGGCGTATGGCCAGTAGAGGGCGAGTTCCGCGTTTCTGAATACGGCAGCAACCAAACCACCGCTTATCAGGGATTTGCTAACTTTGGCTATCCTATTAACGACAAGTGGACGCTCTACGCCTTTGGCGGTTTTTCAGAGAAACAAATCAAAGCCTTTGGCTTCTTCCGCAATGCGATTCCGACCAACCCTAATTCCAATACTGATATCTGGCCGGATGGCTATACGCCTATTTTGCCAGGTGAAACCAAAGACTACTCAGGCGTGGTAGGTATCCGCAAGCAAGTTTTTGGCGAATGGAATTTTGATTTCAGTACCGGTTATGGCTACAACTCCTTAGACTTGGAAGCCAAGAATACTGCCAATCCTTCTATGGGCGCTGACTCGCCGCGCGATTTCTACGTTGGCAAAAGCGCTTTCGGACAAAGTACCACAGAAGTAAACTTGTCAAAAAACTTTATAGGTTTTCTCAATACCAAGACTTTCAACGTAGCTTTGGGTAGCCAATTTCGCATTGACCGTTTTGAGTTGGTACGCGGCGACCCTAATTCGTACCTTGTAGGTCCTTTGGCGCGCACGCGCGGCAAACTGCCCGGTTCAAGCGGCCGTCCGGGCATCGCTCCCGAAGATGAAACTAACACCACTCGCTCCAATATTGGCGTGTACGCGGATGTGGAATCAGACGTTACCGATAAATTGTTGATAGCAGGCGCATTGCGCTATGAAAATTACAGCGACTTTGGCAGCAATTTGTCAGGCAAATTAGCCACTCGCTTCAAACTGACCGAAAGTTTTTCCGTTCGTGGCTCTATCAACCGCGGTTTTCGCGCTCCTTCGCTGCAACAGATTTTCAATAGCGTTACCACTTCCACCGTACAGGCAGGTGAAATCCGTCAGACCAAGCAATTGCGCAGCGATGAACCTCGCCTCCGCCAGTTGGGTATCAGCGAACCCAAAGCTGAAACTTCTTGGAACTATAATCTCGGCGTAACGGCTAATATCAAGGATAAGTTGCTTATCACCTTAGACGCCTATCAAATTGATATTCAAGACAGAATTATCATTACAGAAAACTTGATTGTCAATAATATTCCCGCTTTGCGCAACCTGTTTCCCGGATTTCAGGAAGTGGCCTTTTTTACCAATCAGATAGATACTCGTACGCAGGGTATTGACTGGGTAGCCACCTACAAGCACGCCTTCAATGAGCGCAAGAGTTTCAACGCTAGTGTGGCGTTGACGCTAAACCGCACGGAAATTAGCCGCATTAAGCCTACGCCTTCACAATTACAGGAGGGTGCTACCCGCCCAGTTGTGTTGTTAGACACCATTAGCATTGCCTTGATAGAAACCAGTCAGCCACGCGAAAAGGTACTCGTGTCGCTTGGCTATCAGTGGAAAAAACTGAACGCGACCGTTCGCCTGAACTATTTCGGACCTGTTACGGCATGGGAAAAACCCGCCAACCAGCCTCACCGCAGCCAAACTTTCAGCGGCAAAACCCTTACCGATGTGGTCATCGTCTACAACGTTACCCAAAAGTTTGCCATCACGTTGGGCGGCAACAACATCTTTGATGTATATCCTGACAAGGTATTTAGCAACTATGCCTCCTATTTTAGCGGACAAACGCCCTACACGCGCAATGCGAACCAGTTCGGCTTTAACGGCGCATTCTATTACGTTAATGCCTCGCTCAATTTTTAACGCATAAAGCGTTGATTAACAGATAATTAATGCATGACAAATCTACTCTTCTTGTTTTCTTGCCTGACTTTGGGGGCTGCTTTTAAAAGAAGCGGCCTCCTAAAAGGCAACGCACATGAAGTAATCAATCTGGTGATTTTATATGTCTGCCTGCCTGCCGCCACGCTTATTTATGCTTCAGAGGCGCAACTAAGTCGCCATGCGCTTATACCGGTACTGATGCCTTGGTGCTTGTATGCGACGAGCTTTCTTTTTTTCAAACTGACAGGTAAGTTGAACCATACGCACCGCCACAGCGAAGCCGTGCTGATAATGACCGCCGGCATTCCGAGCGTTTCCTTTCTTGGTTTCCCTATTTTTGAACTTTTTTACGGCGCAGAGGGACTGCGCATCGGTATTCTGATGAGTCAAGCGGGTTCTTTTATGGTATGTGCCACACTGGGCGTAATTACGGCTGCTTACTACGCCTCCGGCAGGCCATCATTGGGCAAAATATTAATCAACGTACTGGGTTTCCCTGTTTTTATAGCATTCGTGCTTGCCATAGGCATCAACATCATGGAAGTGTCTATTCCTTCTATGTTGAAAGAATTGCTCCAAAAAATAGCTGCTCCATTTAGCTTTTTGGCTTTATTTTCTGTCGGTTTGCAAATAGATTTATCAGGTAAGCGTGCTTTACTCAAGCATCTTTACACAGGTTTGGGGTTCAAATTACTGCTTGCTCCGCTGTTGGTTTGGCTCGCACTGTTTCAGATAGGCGGTCAAAGGGGCATGGTTGCCGAAATCTGCGTGATTGGCGCCGCGCTGGGGCCTATGAATACCGCCGCTATTATTGCAAGCCAATACGGGCTTAACCCGCCGCTGGCCTCGGCGATGGTGGGCATCGGTTTACCGCTCTCTTTGCTAACTTCCCTACCCGTTTATTATCTCTTACAGTGGTTCAACTGATTGTGTCATATGAAAAAAATATTCACTAACCTGACTTTCTGGGTACTGACCGCCATCACGCTTGGCATTCTTCTGGGGCATTTTTATCCGGAACTGGTGCTGACAAAAATCATAGATGCGCCTATGAAAACGCGCCTTCTGGGGCAAGAGTTTGAAGTAGGAGCAACTTTGAGCGAATTTTTAGGCAAAACTTTCATTAGTATTGTTAAATTATTTATTAATCCTATTATCTTTTTGACCATTACGCTGGGGATTATCAGCATGGGCAATCTGAAAAAAGTAGGCAAGGTAGGCGCGAAAGCGCTGCTGTATTTTGAGGTGGTAACTACGGTAGCGCTCATTATTGGCATTGTAGTTGCCAACGTGATACGTCCCGGCGATGGCGTGGCTACCGAGCAGGTCGGTAGCGGCGATATTTCAAAATATACGCAGGCCTCTACGGCGTTTAGTTGGTGGCAGTTTTTTATGGATAATTCCACGCTGCAAGTGCTTGTAATCGCCATACTATTTGGCACATTGATGAGCAACTACTCCGGCAGGCAGCGAATCATTGACTTTCTCAGCCCTATTTCTAAAAAAGTATTTTGGGCGCTGCACAAAGTTATGTTGCTCGCCCCTGTGGGCGCATTTGGCGGCATGGCGTTTACCATTGGCAAATATGGCATCAAAACGTTGCTGCCGCTTGCCAAACTGATGATTACGGTATATATGACTATGGCGCTGTTTATCTTTGTCGTGCTTTGGTATATCATGCGCACCTACCAAATCCGACTATGGGATTTTCTTAAATACATCCGCGATGAATTGCTTATTGTGCTGGGTACTTCTTCATCGGAAGCCGCACTGCCCTCCCTGATGGAAAAGTTGGAAAAAATGGGCTGCTCAAAATCGGTGGTAGGGCTGGTTGTTCCTGCCGGCTACTCGTTTAACTTGGATGGAACGACTATTTATTTGTCTATGGCGACTATTTTTCTTGCACAAGTATATAATGTGCATTTAGATATGACGCAAATATTAACTGTTATCGGTATTTTGATGGTTACTTCTAAAGGTGCGGCGGGGGTTACAGGCAGCGGATTTATCGTGCTTGCCTCTACGCTGACAGCCATTAAAGTTATTCCGATAGAAGGGTTAGCGTTGTTGCTGGGTGTGGACAGGTTTATGTCCGAAGCGCGTTCAATTACCAATTTTATTGGCAACGGCGTAGCTACCATATGGCTTGCCAATAATGAAAAAGAGTTTGACCGCGAACAAATGCAGGTTGCTTTTGGCAAAACCGCAAACCCTGTAGCCCAAGAAGTCGCCGTTGAAGCTACCCCACCAGCCATAAAAGAACCGAATTAGCCAACGGCCTTCGGTTAAGTTTTTAGTCTGTTACATGGAAGGCTATGGGACAGTGCAAAGATACTATCCCAAAAAGTGTGTAAAATAAATCATACACCATGCCTTTATCTTGTAGGGATTGCATATTGGTAGCATTAAATCGTCCCTGCTTAGTTTTTGAGGCTGTCCAAAAAGTAACATAGACTCTATTCTGTGATCGTTTAAATACTTGATAATCAGACGACTACAGACTGAAGTCTATGCTACGTGTAGCCTTTCTGGACAGCCTCAGTTATTTGACTATCAGTTATTTAGGAAATCACAGACTAAAGTCCGTGTTACTTTTTGGGCAGCCTCGTTACAGGACAATTAAAATAGCTGTCGCAATTATTGCTGTAGGAACTGTCTAACTACTGATTCGCATGGAAAAGTAAATCAACAGATCAATGAATGAGTAGGTCAGAATCCTCCTTTGATATAGCTCCAGCCTTCCTCCTGTCGTTCGATAATCCACACCAGGCCTCGTGGAATGATAGGGCAACTTACTATATCCTCTTCTTTAATATTGCGCTGGGTCATCGTTTGCCGACAAGCCATAAATTTGATGCCTTTTTGCTGAAAATCAGTGATTTTTGATGCAAATGGGCTTGTTTTCATCAGCAAATCCAAACCTTTGTTGTGGCAAATAACTTCCATTTCCAAGTTTTCTTGTCCGAAACCTTCCAGTAGGTTTTTCAACTGATTCATCAGCGCGCGATGAGCGGCTGTGTCGCTTGTGGTGAACTGCATCACCACCCGATGCTTTTTAGGATTTTGCGCAGATGCTGTATGTGCCGCCATCATTAGGACAGAAAAAATAAAAAGGCTGTAAAAACAGCGAAGTAAGCCACTCATAATACTGAATTTTCGGTAAGTTAAGCATTTTATATGCAAATTTGGGCTATGCAACTGTTCTATGCGGCACAAATTCCGCCCGTTCATCAGGAATTTGTGCTTTCCGAAGAAGAATCCAAACACTGCGTGCGCGTGCTTCGCATGGCGCAAGGCGATGCCATTCATTTCACCGACGGCAGGGGAACGCTCGCCGAGGCAATGATTACCAATGCGCATCCGAAACGCTGCAAAGTAGGTGTGATGAAGCGTACATTGCAGCCCAAACCTTATCAGGGCAGTATCCATCTGGCAGTTGCGCCTACCAAAAACGCCGAGCGAATGGAGTGGATGGTGGAAAAATGCACGGAAATGGGCATAGATCGCATCAGCTTTTTGCTCACCGAACGCACCGAGCGGACGCATTTCAATCTGGAACGCATGGAGAAAAAAGCGCTTTCAGCTATGAAACAATCGCTGCAATATTGGCTGCCGCAAATGCAACAGCCCTTGCCTTTTACTGATTTTCTGGAAAAAGTCAGCGAAAGGGAGCGTTTTATCGCCCATGCAGATAAGGAAAAGCCCCTGCACCTGTTCCAACTGGCGCAGCCCGCTACCGATATTTGCCTACTCATCGGGCCGGAGGGCGATTTTACTCCCGCCGAACTTGCAGCCGCCCAAGCCGCAGGTTTTCAAATAGCAGGGTTGGGCAACACGCGCCTCCGCACCGAAACGGCAGCCATTTTAGGCTGTCATACCTTACATTTGTTGAATGAAGTAAAGTAAATGTGGATATGCAGATAGCAAGCATCACCTTGAAGAATTACAAGCGATTCAGAGAACCAAAAAAATTCAGCTTCACTGATTCCACAGGCGCAGTCAATGAAAAAACCCTGATTGTAGGCAATAATGGAACGGGCAAATCTTCTATTCTGCAAGCGATTGTATGCCTGATAGCGGGCGCTGTACGCGATAAATTTACTCCCGAAAAATTAGACTGGCCCGGATTTGAATATCGTCAAATTCAAAACGGCAATCTGCCACTCAGTATTGAAGCTGAAATCATATTTGCACAAGAAGAACTATCCAACATACAGGCATATGCCAAGCGATTATCGGATATAGGGTTTCGCATGAAAACCCAACCCGGAAATCTTGAAAAAATAACATTGGCATTAGACTACGAAAGAAGGAAAGTTTTTGCCAAAGAACATGCGGCAGCTTTTCAGCAAATGCGCGGCTATCAGTTTGCCAAGCAACTTGCCAAACATACCCCCAATAAGTCATCGCTTTTTGAAAAAGTAGGTAATATCTATTGGTACAATGAGCAGCGCAATGCCTTCAACCTGTCGTTCATGTTGGAAGAAGAAAAACAACAGTTGGATTTTATCCGTCGTTTTCTGGCAAACGCCTATGCTTATCATTTAGACGTAACACGTTCAGTCAATCCGCGTCCTATTCGCGAAGGCGAATTTGATTTCTATGCCAAGTTGGAAACGCTTTACAGGAAAGTTTTTCCCGACCGCAGATTTGAAGGTGTCGCGCCGCGCTTTGACATATACGAGCAAGCCAGCGCGCCTGATTTTTTTCTTCACGATGGTAAAAACGGGTATGAACTTGCCTCCATGTCGGCAGGCGAACGGGCTGTTTTTCCGATACTAATGGATTTTGCCCGTTGGAATATCAACCATTCCATCATTATTATTGATGAAGTAGAGTTGCATCTGCATCCGCCCTTGCAGCAAGCGCTTGTTCGCGTACTGACCCAACTTGGTGAAAATAACCAGTTTATTTTCACCTCTCACTCCAACAGCGTCATTACATTGTTTGATGAATCAGAAAATCAAATTATTAGGCTTGGCTCATGAGTAAAATTATCACGGTTTATTGCGAGGGCAAAAAAGGCAGCCCTGATTATGACGTGCTTGAGCAGGTCTTAATGGGATTGTTTGCTGTTAAAATTGAGCCGATAGGCAGCAAACGTGGCGCAGCGGCTGTCATTGATGCTTTGGAAGGCTATAAACCAGACAGGTCTGATTATTATTTTTTCTTCCGCGACCGCGATTTTGACAAAAATTTACAGACTGACTATCAAAATAGCAACCTAAGTACCGAAGCTAAGAAGCATAACGACTGCGAGGTTGGTTGTATTTGTTTCAGTCGGCGAACAACAATAGAAAATTACCTGATTCATCCACAACGATTGTTTGAGTTCGTGCAAATGAAAGATATTGCTGGAAACTATCAGGTAAATAATTTTGCTGATGTGCAGCAGGCACTCATAGCAGCTGCCAAAGACATACGCTACTATCAGGCGGCGCGTCATGCCTTGGGCGCTATGCGTACAGACCCCAAATTTGGAACATCATGGATGAGCGGCAGCGGCAGTCTGCCGACTTTATTAGATGAACAAAGTTGTATCAACGAAGCAGAAAAACTATTGCAAGGCGTAGCACAAATAACCACTCAATGGACGGTTGATAACTTCCGCCTGTTATTCAGCCAGTTCAAGGACTTGTTTGACGATACTTTCTTCAATCAACAGCAATTTCTTATCTGGTTTCAGGGAAAAGATTTAGCAAAAGCATTGTGCAAACGCTGGCAGGCATTTCCCTTAAACGACTATTATAAATTTGCAAAGGCAAAGTTTGATTACACAGAGTACGATGACCTTGTAACCTTCCGCACAATGGTTGAATCCAAATTATAAACCAACAGATAATGGCTATGCAGATGAAATACATTGGATGCTTTTTGTTTTGCCTCTTGTGCCTCTCCGCCCAAGCGCAGGAACGTCCCTTGAAAATCGCCAAACTGAAATACAACGGCGGCGGCGATTGGTATGCTAACAAAACATCTTTGCCCAACCTGATTGCCTTTTGCAACCGCCATCTGGGAACGAACATCGCCCCCGAAGAGGAAATTGTAGAACCCGGCAGCCCTGAAATATTTTCCTACCCTTTCATCCACATGACTGGGCACGGAAACGTCGTTTTCAGTCCGTCCGAAGCGCAAAACTTGCGCAAATACCTCATTGCGGGTGGTTTTCTGCACATAGATGACAACTACGGCATGGATAAATTCATACGCCCCGAACTGAAAAAAATCTTTCCCGAACTGGAGCTGGTCGAGTTGCCGTTCAATCACCCGATCTATAAACAAAAATATATTTTCCCTAATGGCTTGCCCAAGGTGCATGAGCATGACGGCAAACCGCCGCAAGGCTTTGGTTTGATTTACGAAGGTCGCGTGGTAGTCTTTTATACCTACGAATGTGATTTGGGAAATGGCTGGGAAGATCAGATTATTTACAACAATCCTGAAGAGATACGCCAGAAAGCACTCCAGATGGGCGCAAACATTCTGATGTATGCCTTTACCCAAAACTAAGGACGATACGAATTGAAATGGAGACAACGGTAGCTGTTATCGGCGGCGGAAGTTGGGCAACCGCATTGGTGAAGTTATTATCTGAAAATGAGGTGGTTATCAACTGGTGGCTGCGTTCCAAAGCCGACTTGAACCACATTATCAACTATGGACACAATCCGCGCTACCTGAGCGGCGTCCACTTGAATCTGAAAAAAATAAAGCCGCATCAAGATTTGCGAGAAGCAATCGCCCCTGCGGATGTGGTGCTGCTGGCCGTGCCTTCCGCTTTTGTACATGAAGTGTTGGATATGCTGCCGCCCAATTTCTTACATGCAAAAATTATCGTCTCGGCTATCAAGGGCATGGTGCGCCACGAAAATGTGCTGGTAACAGATTATGTGATGCAGCGTTTTGGCGTTCCAGCCGATGATTTGCTCGCTATCGCCGGGCCTTGCCATGCCGAAGAGGTTGCGCTGGAAAAACTTTCTTACCTGACCATCTGCGGCGCCAATATAGCCAAAGCCAAAGCCTTTGCCTTGCTCATTAGTTGCCGCTACCTGAAAGCCACGACCATTGAAGACCTCGTCGGGGCAGAATATTGCGCCGTGATGAAAAACATTATCGCCATTGCCTGCGGCATTGCGCACGGGCTAAACTACGGCGACAACTTTCAGGCAGTACTCGTAGCCAATGCCATGCAGGAAATCCGCCGCTTTCTGGATGCGGTAGCCCCGATGGAGCGCGACCTGAACGCCTCTGCTTACCTCGGCGATCTGCTCGTAACAACTTACTCCCAATTCAGCCGCAACCGCACCTTCGGCAGCATGATTGGGCGCGGCTATTCGGTCAAATCCGCTCAGTTTGAAATGCAGATGGTCGCCGAAGGTTACTACGCCGTCGCCTGTATTGCACCGATTATGAAAAAATACCAAGTGAAAATGCCGATTACGCAGGCGGTTTACAATATTTTGTACGAAAAAATTTCGCCGATTGTAGAGTTTCAGATTTTGCGGGATTTATTAGCGTAGTAAGTAGTTCGGTAAATTGTAACACGTCCTTCAGGGTGTGTAAGTGATTGATAATCAATAATTAGATAACGCGCACCCTAAAGTGTACAATACTTTTTCATTTGTCCGATCATTTGAACGCTATCCCCATGAAAAAATACAATTCGTCGCTGATTTGTTTGCCGCTTCTGTGGGCTGGGGGCTACGCAGCGACCCGCATTTGTGGGAAGAGATGAAAGCGGCTACGCTCAACACACCCCCTTGCCCGACACAGAGGACGCACCCATGGAACTGCTGTTAGGTTTGTTTGAGCAACTGACAGGCGAAAAACCTGAGTCGGGCAAGTTGATTCGCGTAGCGCATTTGTGGAGCGGTATCGGGTGCAGCAGTAAGCTATACCCACACCGCAAAAATCTCTTTGCCCTTGTGGTGTATCAGTTCCTCGCGCCACGTCGGTTTTTCGCGGTCGTCAAAAATCAATAGAAAGCCTTCTTTTACGCCGTGAATATCTAAATAATCGGCTAATTGGTTCAAGCCTTTTTCGTGGGACTTTTCACCAGCCCAACGCTTCAACTCAATGATGTATTTCCATTGCAAATAGGTAACTACGACATCCAAGCGCTTCTCTTCCGAAGTTTCAACTTCTTTGAAATCATGCCCTTGTCCGTTCAAAATTGGTTTTAAAAACGCCAAGAAAATTAACCGCCATTCGCGTTCGAGCATGGTACTGTCTTTTTTGCTGTACTGCTCTTTCATAAAGGCTTGGAATTTGAGCAAAACCGTTTTCAAGTCCAAACTGCCGTCAGTGGCTAAATAATTGTCTCTAAAATGATAGGTTTGTTGGGTGATTATTTTTTGTAATCTGTTTGTAGTCAAATAGTTGTAAATCAATTGCTCGTAAATACGGTTGTGAATTTTAATAATGCCATTGCCCTTGAAAATGCCGTACATTTCGCCCAAACGAATAAGACTAACATAGGGGTCATAAGGCATTTTGTAGCCTTCCAACAATATTGCCTCAACCAGCTTGTATAAATCTTCGTTATTCTCTAAATTCTTGATCAAACTGTCAAAATTCGTATTGTTTTCTTTCAGCAGTAGTTGCACAGCAGCTTCCAAATCATCCAATGTCCAGCAACTTTTATCGGCTTTTTGGGGCAAAATATCTTCGGCAATCGTTTTGCAGAGTTTGGAAACCAGAAAGGGATAGCCCGATGTGTAGTAGTACAGTTTCTCTGAAAATTCTTCAAAATTGATTTTCACATGTTCCGCCTCGCTGTATTGGCGCAACATATAAGCGATTTCATTGGGGTAAAATTCCATCACTACTTTAAAATCCGTAGCGATATTCCAGGGGCTGTTGGTTTGGGCATCTTGAGGGTTGCGAAGTTTGAATTTCAGCGATTTAATATCGTGTACACCTGCCAAAACCACGCTATGGAAAGTATAATGTTCAGGAAAGTCTCGGTTCAGATATTTGGTTCGCAACATGCCCAACAAGACCAAAAAAGGCTCGTAATTGCTGCTGGCATCCACTTCATCAATGAGCAAAACCAGTTTTTTTTCCGTCAGGCAGACAATATCTGTAATGCGCTCGGATAGGTCGGTCATGCTTTGTGGAGGAGGTAGTTGTGTCAGCGCTTCTTTATTGCCAAATTCTTTTGAACGTTGCAGCGCAGAAACAAGTTGATGATAAAAAAACTGCCCAAAACTTATATCGCTCTCATAAGCGGAGGAATCCACCCCCTGAAAATTCATGAAAACGGGTAAATAATTCGTCTGCTTTCCAAGCTCCCTGCGCAGGGCAACGAGCATGGTTGTCTTCCCGTACTGTCGCGGGCGGTTGATGACAAAATAGTCACCGTATTCCACCATTTCCATGATTGCCGCAAAACGGCGGCTATCGTCCATCATGTAATGTTCATCGGGACGGCAGGTGCCTGTGATGTTGAAGCGTTTTTTCATACATACAAAGATATGAATTCACGCTTTTTTCGTATCATTACGGATAGTTCACCTCATTAACCATTGTTGTAACAATAATAGCTCACCAAGCCCATAGGAAAATGAAATACGATGCCATTACCCTTTCTATTTTGTGGTCGCGGTTGCTGGCCATTGTGGACGAAGCCGGAACTACTTTGCAGCGCACCGCCTTTTCTACCGTAACCCGCGAAAGCAACGACTTTGCCGTGGTGCTGATGAATCGGCGCGGGCAGTCGGTGGCGCAATCTGGCATTAGCGTGCCGTCCTTTCTGGGGGTGCTGCCGATGCTTACCCAAGCGCTCCTAAAAGATTACTTCCCTCCTGAAACCTGGCAAGAGGGCGACGTAGTGATGACCAATGACCCTTGGCTGTGCGCAGGACACAAACCCGACATCGGGCTGGTATCGCCTATTTTCCGCAAAGGGCAACTCATCGGCTTCATCGGCACGATTGCGCACTCCCCCGACATGGGCGGCAGCCTCTGGGGCGCAGGCGCACGCGACCTTTACGAAGAGGGGTTAATGGTGCCTCCTACCAAACTTTACGAGGCGGGAAAACCTAACCAAACGCTTTTCAGCCTTATAGAAGCCAACGTGCGGGCAGCTCGCCAAACGCTGGGCGACATTCGCGCCCAGGTGGCGGCTAATGACCAAGGCATTCGCTCGCTGCAACGCCTCATGGACGAAATGAACATGGACGATATTGAGGCGCTCTCCGACCAAATTATTGAGGCGACGGAAAAAGCGATGCGTGAAGCTATCGCCAAAGCGCCCGACGGCGTTTATCGCTACTCTTACGATGCCGACGGCGATGGATTAGATGAACCTGTGCATATTGAATGTGCCATTACGATTGCTGGCGATGAGATTTCGGTGGACTATACAGGCACTTCCGGCGCACATTCGCTGGGCATCAACGCCGTGCAAAACTACACTTATGCCTACACAGCCTACCCGATTAAATGCACGTTTAGTCCTGACGTACCTAACAATGAAGGTGCTTTTCGCCCTATCAAAGTAAGCGCGCCGAAGGGTTCGCTGTTAAACGCGCAAAAGCCCGTGCCGCTGGGCGCGCGCAACATCACGGGCAATATTTTGTTTGCACCTGTTTTCGGCGCGCTTTCGCAAGCTGTGCCTATGCAAGTGCAGGCAGATTGCGGCAGCGCCTGTTGGTGCATCGTACTCAACGGGCAGCATACCGACCGCAAAAAGCCCGATGCTACTTTTGTAGAATACTTTTTCCTGAACGGCGGTTACGGTGCGCGCCCCGATGCCGACGGCCCGCACACGCTTAGCTTCCCAACCAATGTTGCCAACGTACCAATTGAAGTATTGGAAAACGATGCGCCTATTCTGGTAACGGAAAAATCGCTGCGTCCGGGAACAGGCGGCGCGGGCAAATATCGCGGCGGGCTGGGGCAGCGATTCAGCTTCAAAATGATTGGCAAAGAACCGATCAATATTTCCATCCTGACCGAAAAAACAAAGACACAACCGCACGGACTCTGCGGCGGACAGAACGGCGGCGGCGGCGCTATTCGCATTGTGCCGGAGCGATTTATACCTCCCAAAGGGCTAACCAAACTCTATCCGGGCGACGAACTGATTTTAGACCTACCCGGTGGCGGCGGCTATGGCAACCCTGCCGAACGCGATACAACAGCTATCCAACGCGACCGTCTCTTGGGCTATTTGTAGGGGGTTGCTAGTGTACAAATTGAAATAAGATTTGTACCTGTGCATTCTTTATTTGCTATGTATGGGTTCATCACAGCCCAAAGGTTATGTTACAAGCGTAGCATACTCTCTGGGTGTGATCGCTAATTGTTGAGTATCAACTATGTCCTGAAAGAGTTGGATTGCCGATTAAAACAATTAGTCAACAAAAAACCCTTCGGAAGTCAAGTTTCCAAAGGGTTTTTACAATGTACCAGGAGCGGGAATCGAACCCGCACGGCTTATTCAGCCACAGGATTTTAAGTCCTGCGTGTCTACCTATTCCACCATCCCGGCGCTTATTAATGCAAAAGGGATTCATTGCTGAATCCCCTGAGCGGGAAACGAGATTCGAACCCGCGACCTCAACCTTGGCAAGGTTGCGCTCTACCAGCTGAGCTATTCCCGCATTTGATCTGGTGCTTACAACCAAGAAACTTTGCTTTTCGCTGCTGGTTTCCTGAATTGTTTTGCAAAGATATAGCGGCTTTTTATATCTGTCAATACCTTTGCTTAAAATTTTTTGCGCTACTGTTCTGCGAAAACTGCTCCAAATTGAAAATCAACAAATTGCGCACATGAAAATTTTCAAAAAATTACTGAAAAGTGAGGTTCAGGCGTACATTCAGGCGCATTTGTATGAAGATACAAGGGGTTTACTGCTCAAAAAAAGCCCCTTTCCCGACCTTGAAATGCGGGACATAGTTGCTCAAATACAGGCAAAACGCAAAGCAAAAAGTAAGTTGCCTGCATGGTTTGCTGCATCGGGGCTGATCTTTCCGCCCTTGCTAAACATGGAACAGAGTTCTTCGGAGGCAACTGCCCGCTTCAAGGCTTCGCTGATGCAGGGCAATCGGCTGACGGATTTGACAGGCGGCTTTGGCATTGACGCTTCATTTTGGGCAGAGTCTTTTGCAGCCGTTGATTACGTGGAACGCAACGAAGAACTGGCAAATATCGCCGCGCATAATTTCGAGGTATTGGGAAAGCACAATGTCCGCGTGCATGTAGCTGATGCGCTGCAATGGTTGAAAGAACAAACAGCGCCCTTAGAATGTGTTTACATAGATCCTGCCCGTCGCGATGGGGTAGGGAATAAGGTTTTTCGTCTGAGCGATTGCGAACCTGCTGTGGCAGAGATTTTACCGCTGTTGGCAGGCCGTGCGCGGCAGTTGCTGATCAAAACCTCGCCTATGTTAGACATTAGCGCAGCCCTCGCCGATTTGGAACAGATAGCAGGCTGGCAGGTAGCGACTGTAACGGTTTTGGCGTTGAACAATGAATGCAAAGAAGTGCTTTATCATTTGGAAGCTACAGACGAAGTAATAGCGCTGCAAATGAAAACAGTAAACCTCTGTGATGACAAGCAGGAAGAGTTTAGTTTTTCGCCACAGGAAGAGCAGGCGGCAATAGCAGAATTTGCGATGCCGCAGAGCTTTTTTTGCGAACCCAATGCAGCCCTGTTGAAAGCCGGAGCATTTAAGATACTGGCGCAAAGGCTGCATCTGCAGAAACTGCACCAGCACACGCATCTATATACTTCCGCGCAGCGCCCCGAAAACTTTCCCGGACGTGTATTTCGCCTCAAAGCGGTTTGCAAAGCCGATCGAAAGGCTATTCAGGCACACCTGCCCGATGGCAAAGCGAACCTCGCGGTGCGCAATTTTCCTGCGACAGTCGCAGAGTTGCGCAAACGCTGGGGCATTGCTGAGGGTGGCGGAAGCTATCTTTTTGCTGTTACGCTCGCCGATGGACAAAAGGCAGTGCTGATAGGCGAAAAGGATTAACTTTGCCCCACCAATAAACACATCTTATTCACACATCGTTAAACTTAAAAAAAGTTTTTCTACATGCATTTCCAAGAATCAGAAAACCAAAAACTGATTGCCCAAATGGTGCGCGACTTTGGGGCAAAACATATTACTCCTTTCCGCGATGAGTGGGACAGAGACCAGCATTTTCCTGTAGATGTTTTCCACAAACTGGGTGAACTGGGGCTGATGGGCGTTTTGATACCCGAATCATTAGGCGGAGCAGGCATGGGCTATTTTGAATACGTTACCGCTATTGCCGAGCTGGCAATCATTGATCCTTCGATTGCACTGTCTATGGCAGCGCACAACTCGCTGTGTACCAATCATATCTATGAATTCGGCAACGAGGAGCAGCGCAAGCGCTGGATTCCCAAGCTGGCAAGCGGCGAGTGGATCGGTGCATGGGGGCTGACCGAGCCTAACACAGGTTCAGACGCAGGCAATATGCGCACGGTAGCTGTTCGCGATGGCGATCATTGGGTAATCAACGGCGCGAAGAATTTTATTACGCATGGCAAGTCGGGTAACGTGGCTGTGGTCATTGCTCGCACCGGAAATGTAGGCGATTCGCGCGGCATGACTGCTTTTGTGGTTGAGCGCGGCACGCCGGGTTTTACGAGCGGCAAAAAAGAGGACAAACTCGGTATGCGCCTTTCTGAAACTGCCGAAATGATTTTCACGGATTGTCGCATTCCGCACGAAAATATGCTGGGGCAGGAGGGCGAAGGCTTCATCCAGTCTATGAAAATTTTGGACGGCGGACGTATTTCTATCGCCGCACTGAGCCTTGGTATTGCGATGGGGGCTTACCAGCACGCCCTGCAATATTCAAAAGAGCGCGAGCAGTTTAACAAGCCAATCTCAAGTTTTCAGGCCATTGCCTTCAAACTGGCTGATATGGCAACAAAAATAGAGGCTGCCAAATTGTTGACTTATCAGGCTTCTTACCTGAAAAACAATAAGTTGCCTGTTAATAAGGAAGCGTCAATGGCAAAATATTACGCTTCTGAAATTTGCTGTGAAATTGCTAATGATGCCGTACAGATTTTTGGTGGCTACGGCTACTGCAAAGACTATCCGGTAGAAAAATACTACCGCGATTGTAAACTCTGTACTATTGGCGAAGGCACTTCCGAGATCCAGAAATTAGTAATTTCACGCGCTTTGCTGAAATAAGTATGCACACAAAATTTTCATGCACAGATGTCATCGAAAACAATGCCGATCTGGCGCTATTGATGACAAACAGTACCGAAGAGGCTTTTGCTTTTTGCTCCGGCAAGGCTGAGTATGACTATCTCGCACAAAAAGCCGACAAAGGCGACGAACTAATCGTTCTGAATCAATGGACGCGAAAAGTTTACTGCATAGCTGCATGGAATCAGACCAAAGGTAAGCAACTGCCTGATTATGAACGCATTGAGAAGATCAGACGCGCGGGAAATCGCATTGCCAAGCTGATGCAAGAAGACGGCAGTTCGCAGGTACAAGTCGCCGTTGGCAATGACCAAACCGCTGCCCTGCTCGCTTTGGCAGAAGGCATCGCGCTGGGTTCGTATCAGTTTTTGCGCTATCAGTCTGCCAATAAGGACAAACAGCAGGTTTTATTCCTGCACTGCTATGCTGCAAGCAATATTCAGTCTGCCTTAGATGAGCTTTCTAAGCTGGTTGCTGCCAACTTCCTAACGCGCGATCTGGTAAACGAGCCGCCGATGACGCTTACTATTCAGGAGCTTTCGGCCCGCGCTGTTGCAGCAGGAAAAGATGCGGGTTTTGAAGTAGAGGTATTGAACAAAGCACAAATAGAAGCGCTGCGGATGAACGGCTTGCTCGCAGTGAACAGGGGCAGCGCCGACGAACCCGCATTCAACATACTGACCTACAAACCTGCAAACGCGGTCAATGAAAAACCCATTGTGCTTGTAGGCAAAGGCATCATTTTCGATACAGGCGGCTACAACATCAAAACCGCCGACGGTATGGGGACGATGAAGTGCGACATGGGCGGCGCAGCTATGCTCATCGGTGCGATGGCGGCTATTGCATCCAATAAATTGCCTGTGCATGTAGTAGGGTTGATTCCATGTACAGACAACCGAATTTCTCCACATGCCTACCTGCCAAGCGACATTATCACCTACAGCAACGGGAAAACGGTAGAGGTCTTGAATACCGATGCGGAAGGTCGCCTGATTCTGGCAGATGCGCTGATTTATGCTCAGAAATACGATCCACAGTTAGTAATAGACATGGCAACGCTGACCGGCTCGGCTATGCGTGCCATCGGACGCGAAGCCTGCGTGATGATGGGTACTGCGCCCGATCCGGTAAAGCAACAACTGATAGCTTCGGGTAATGCGGTCTATGAGCGCGTGGTAGAGTTCCCGCTCTGGGACGACTACGATCAGTACATCAAATCTGATGTTGCCGACATCAAAAACATAGGCATTCCGGACGCAGGTGCGATTACGGCAGGTAAATTTTTACAACATTTTACTGCCTACGATTGGATACATTTGGATATTGCAGGCCCTGTTTTTATTAAATCTGCCGATCATTACCGCGGGCCCAATGCGACAGGCTACGGGGTAAGGTTATTGTACGAATTTGTGAAAGGCCTTACTGTTGCATAACTTTATATTTCCGTAGTTTGTGGACAGGGTTCACAGGCTATAGAAAAATGTATAAGATCCGCGTCTAAAACAGAAACATGGAAGAGATCAAGCAACTGCCTGTTATTGGTATTACACTGGGCGACTACAACGGCATCGGGCCGGAAGTGGTTATCAAGACCTTGCAGGACAATCGCATACTGAAAATGTTTATCCCTGTGCTGTATGGCTCTCACAAGGTATTGTCGCGCTACCGCAAACTGTTAAACATCGAGCAGTTTGGCTATCAAACCGTGCAGGCAGATCAGCCCTTCACCGACAAGAAAATCAATTTGGTGTCCTGTTGGGACGATAGCCACGAACCTAACCCGGGGCAGGTAACGCAAGAGGCAGGGGCTGCGGCTTGTCAGGCACTCCAAGCCGCTACCGAAGATCTGAAAAACGGACGCATCAATGCCGTTGTAACTGCACCTATTAACAAGCATAACATCCAGAGTGAAGCCTTTCCCTATCCGGGACACACGGAGTACTACGCCGACGTATTTCAGGCAAAAGACTACCTGATGCTGCTCACAGGCGAGGGGCTGCGCATTGGTACCGTAACGGGGCATTTGCCACTTGGCCAAGTGCCGCAGGTGCTGACGCGCGACAAGGTGATCGGGAAAATTGACGTATTGCTGCAATCCCTGAAAAAAGATTTTGCTATCCGCAAGCCGCGCATTGCTGTTTTAGGTCTGAATCCCCACGCAGGTGAAAACGGACTGCTGGGCGAGGAGGACGGTTTAATTATTACTCCTGCCGTGCAGCACTTCCGCGACAAGGGACACATGGTTTTCGGGCCTTACTCTGCCGACGGCTTCTTTGGCAGGCATCAGTATCGGCAGTTCGATGCTGTGCTGGCGATGTATCACGATCAGGGGCTTATTCCTTTCAAGATGCTGGCTTTTGAGCACGGGGTGAATTTCACAGCGGGTTTGTCCGTTGTGCGCACCTCACCCGATCATGGCACAGCCTACGACATTGCGGGCAAAGGCATTGCCGACGAAGGTTCATTGCGAGCTGCTATTTTCGAGGCAATAGCCATCCTGAAAAACCGCGAACTGGCGAGCTTAGAGCGCAAACCGGACAGCGCATCCAACAAGGCGCTGGCAGCTATTATGCAGGAAGAAGACACAAAACCCGAAAGCCTGTTATGAACTGCATGGTTTGCAACAAACTGATCGGAAGGATTACTTTACCGGATGACAGTAAACGGCTTCCTTTTGATTGGGATCAAATGGCTTGGGACTCACGTAGGGGATGCCCAAACCCAAACCACGCAGAATAAATAGCGTTGCCAGCAACATCGCCAGATAAGGACGAACGCCTTTGATGGCATTTCTAACCTTGATACTGATAAACTGACTGGAAACAACCGTTGTCAGCATCATCGGTATAGTTCCCAAGCCGAAGCCTGCCATGTGCATCACACCGCCCGACATACTGTCGGCGAGTATAGCAGTAGCGCCTGCCATATAGACAAAGCCACAGGGCAGCAACCCATTCAACATTCCGATTAGCACGAAAGTAGCCGGCGAGGGGCGGTGCAGCAGCCAGTTGAAACTCTTTTTAATAAAGTTCGTCAGGTGATTAAAACCCAGCCATTTGCCGATTTTATTGCCAAGCGTATCAGGTATAAAATAAACAATGACAATCAGAATGCCCACTTCAAAGGCTAACCACTGCTGATAGCCGGATCTGAAAAAAGTCTCTCCAAAATAACCTAAAAGTATGCCAATGAGTGCATAAGTGATTACACGCCCGCTGTTATACAGAATAGCGTCTCGGATCAGTGCGATGCGTGCGCTGAAGTCCATCGGAATGGAAAGCGCAATCGCACCACACATTCCTACGCAGTGAAAACTGCCGAGCAGCCCCATCAAAAATCCTGTCCAAAGACCAATCATAAAAAAGTGTCGTTTTACTTATTTGACCTGAAACGCATAATCTTTGAAATAGCTTCTGCCTGCGGCTTTTATTTGCAGTTTGGCGCGCCAATAACCCTTTGCCAAAGGTTCTGTATGAATGTACTGCTTACCCTCTTCGTCGGGCGTAAATGCCACTCTAAAATCTAATTTTGCGTCCGAAGGGCGATAAAAATAGATTTCTCCTTCGCTTTGCGTCACCCATTCTTTCGGGCATACAAAAGTCACTTCGGTGGCGGTTTGTTCCATCCGTAACAGGTTGCCCGCTTCTCTGGCGTGGCCGACAGCTTCGGCATGTGCATTAAAATTTTCTTCCTGACGGTAATAATCTTTGCTAACCATTAGCACATCGCTGCGCATGGCAACAGCTACCATGTAGCCAATCATGGCTACAAAAAGTACAAAACTTACAACTACGCCGTGTCCCCAGTGAAATTTCATTTATCTGATTCGTTTATGTTTAAAAATGAGCGTTTGCTTCACAAACCTGACGGGTTTTCAAAACCCGTCAGGTTTTCTTAATTGATGAAAAACGCACTACATCGGCCCCATAAAGGTTGTTTTGACTGTTTCCAGCAATTCGTTATTGGCGTTGTAAACCCCAATTTTTACAGGCGTTTTCATGCCGGTCAATTGTGTGTTGTCTAATTCAACGAAAAATGCGCCGTCTGCCAGCCCTTCGGCAGGCGCCATAAGCGCGGCATCGCCAACCATTCGGATTTTGCCTTGCGGTTCAAGCAGTTTGATTTGGAGGCGCAGGTTGTCGTGCGATTTATTGATAATCTTGATATTGTACAAATTGGTAATATTGCCGTTGTCGGCTTTTTGAAACAGCGTGCCTTGCGCGCGCATCACGCGCACGCCAATTATGCCGCGCGTGAAAAGCAAGCCGCCAATAACGCCTAAAAGCGCTAACAACACCATAGAATAAGCTGCCATACGCGCGGTAAATTTTTTGGGCTTCTCCGCATCCGGATAGCGCTCCTGTTCAATTTCATTGCGCGAGGCGTAGCGCACCAATCCGCGTGGCTTGCCGATTTTGTCCATGATGTTGTCGCAAGCGTCAATGCAAGCCGTGCAGTTGATGCATTCCAACTGGGTGCCGTTGCGAATGTCAATGCCTGTGGGGCAAACGTGTACGCATTGCATACAATCTATACAATCGCCCAGCGTGCGCTTTTCATTTTTGCGCATTTTGCCGCGAGGTTCGCCGCGCACCTCGTCGTAGGTGATGACGATAGAATTTTTATCCAATAAAACGCCTTGTAAACGCCCGTAAGGGCAAACAACGGTGCAAATTTGTTCGCGGAAATAGGCGAACACCATATAAAATACGCCGCTGAATATCAATAAAGCCGTAAAACCCACCCAATGCTCACTGATAGGTTCTCTAATGATTTTGTACAATTCTTCAATACCGATGATGTAAGCGAGAAACGTGTTGGCTATCAGCACAGAAATTGCGTAGAACACAGCGTATTTGCTGCCCTTTTTCAGGATTTTTTCGCGATTCCAAGGCATTTTGTCCAATGCCTTTTGTTGCATGTAGTCGCCTTCTATGAGGTATTCAATTTTGCGGAAAACCATTTCCATGAATATGGTTTGCGGGCATGCCCAACCGCAGAAAAGTCTGCCATAAACGACCGTAAACAGGATGATAAACACCATGCCCGCCAGCAGCATTAGCACAAAAATGTACATATCTTGCGGCCAAAATATGTTGCCCAGTATAATAAACTTGCGCTCCAATATATTGATTAACAGCAAGGGGTAGCCGTTGATTTTAATGAAAGGCCCGGCAAACAGAAAAATCAGCAAAGCCGCTGAAAACCAGTGCCGATAGCGAGTAAATCTTCCCGAAGGTTTTTTTGGATATACCCACTTGCGTTTGCCTTTTTCATCTACCGTAGTCAAGCGGTCGCGAAACGATTCGTCCTTGCTTACGAGATGGTCTATTATATTTTCCATAGCTGATGAGCGCTTTATTGTTCAAACCTGACGAAACCTGACGGGTTTCCAAAACCCGTCAGATTTGAATCATATGCAAATATGAAGACAACCATCGCTCAAAAAAGATGATGTAGGTCATCTCTCCTATTTTTTCATAACTTTGCCGCCATTGCAAATCATTTTCTATGAAAATTTCTTATCAGTGGCTCAAACAGTTTATCAATATTAATGAACCGCCCGAAGCGGTTGGCAAAATGCTGACCAGCATAGGGCTGGAAGTGGAAGCGATTCACCCCGTAGAGGTGGTCAAAGGCGGGCTGGAGGGCGTGGTCATCGGACAGGTATTGACTTGCCAAAAACATCCTAACGCTGATAAACTTAGTTTGACGACGGTTGATATTGGCGGCGGCGTCATATCGCCCATCGTTTGTGGCGCGCCTAATGTAGCGGCAGGGCAAAAGGTGCTTGTGGCAACCGTCGGCGCAACCATTTACCCTACCAATGGCGAGCCTTTCACCATCAAAAAAGCCAAAATCAGAGGGGAAATTTCCGAAGGCATGATTTGCGCCGAAGACGAACTCGGGCTGGGTACATCGCACGACGGCATCATGGTATTAGACACCGACCTGCCGCCCGGAACGCCTGCCGCGCAGTTGCTGCAATTAGAAAATGATTTTGTGTTTGAAATAGGTTTGACACCCAATCATGCCGATGCGGCTTCACATTACGGCGTTGCCCGCGATTTGAGCGCCCTGACCGGACTGGAAATTTGCTTCCCCGAACCCGTTGATTTACCTATAGGCAACCGCCGCGAAGCGATAGAGGTTATCGTTGAAAACACAGAAGCCTGCCCGCGCTATTCAGGCTTGACTATCACCGGTTTGCAAGTTGGCGAGTCGCCTGATTGGTTGAAAAAACGCTTGCAAGCCATCGGACTCTCGCCTATTAACAACGTAGTGGACGTTACCAATTACGTATTGCATGAGTTGGGGCAACCATTGCATGCCTTTGATTTGAACAAAATTGCAGGCCGTACCGTGCGCGTAAAAACCTTGCCCGAAGGCACAATGTTCCGCACGTTAGACGATGTAGAGCGCAAACTCACCGCCCACGACCTAATGATTTGCGATGGCGACAGCCAGCCGATGTGTATCGGTGGGGTTTTCGGCGGCAAAGAGTCGGGCATTTCCGACGGCACAACCGCTATTTTCTTAGAAAGCGCCTATTTTAATCCGGGTTACATACGTTCAAGCGCTATGCATCACGGTTTGAAAACCGACGCAGCCTACCGCTTTGAGCGCGGCGCTGACCCTAACATGACCGTCAAGGCGTTGAAGCGCGCCGCCGCTCTTATTATAGAAATTGCAGGCGGTCAAGTTTCCTCTGATATTATTGACATTTACCCACAACCGATTCCCAACCGCGAGTTCACGGTTAAGTACAAAAATATTGACCGCCTGATTGGCAAAAAATTAGACCGCGCACTCATTCGCCAAATTTTGCAGCGTCTTGAAATTCAAATTCTTGCAGAAGATGAGGCGACGCTGACCGTATCCGTTCCGCCGTATCGGGTGGATGTGTTCAAAGAGGCTGACATTGTCGAAGAAATTTTGCGGATTTATGGTTTTGACAACGTAGAGTTGCGCCCTTGGCTTAGCGCCGATTATCTGGCGGAACATGCAACGCCTGATCTGTTCAAAATTCGCATGGAGCTGACCAAGATGTTAGCTGCAAGCGGCTATCGGGAAATAGTTACCAATTCGCTCACCAAACCCGCTTATGCCGAGGCGCTCGGCTTCTCTTCGGAAAGCCATGTAAAAATTATGAACCCACTTAGCGTTGATTTGAGCGTTATGCGCCAATCGCTGCTGTTTTCAGGCTTAGAAGTTATCGCTTATAATATCAATAGGCGGCAAAAAGATTTGCGACTTTTTGAATTCGGCAAAACCTATCATAAGCAGTTGAAAGCCGATGGAACGCTGTTTTATGTGGAAAATGACCATTTGGCGTTGTTTGTTACCGGCAACAAGCATTCTGAAAGCTGGCAGGCTGCCGAACAAAAAACCGACTTTTTCCAATTGGCAAGCGCCGTACAGAAAACGCTGCAAAAGTTGGGCGCTACGCAAGCAGCCCCGCAAGAAATAGAGAACAGCAGCCTTTTTGCTTACGGACTGGCGTTTGTAATGAACAAGCGCGAAGTTGCCCGCTTGGGTCTGGTGCAGATGGCTCACACCAAAATGGCGGATATCAAGCAAGATGTTTTCTACGCCGAAATAGACTGGACATATCTGGCTGCCCAATTAAAACAACCTGCTTACAGCGAGCTTTCTAAGTTCCCCGAAGTGCGCCGCGACTTGTCCTTAGTTCTTGATAATCAGGTAACATTTGACCAAATCCGCCGTTTGGCTTATCAAACGGAACGCCAATTGCTCAAAGCGATAAACGTTTTTGATGTGTTCACAGGTGCAAATTTGGGCAGCGGCAAAAAAGCCTATGCGATTAGTTTCATCTTGCAAGACCAGAACCAAACTCTTACAGACCAAGTTATTGATAAAACAATGGAAAAACTGATGGGTGCGTTTGAGCGACAGTTGGGCGCAGTAGTCAGGAAATAACATTAACCATTATTCTATGCTTCGTGTGTTTGTTCTTCTCTCGCTGCTGTTGCTTAGCGCCGAACTTTGGGCGCAGTCAGATGTGCATATCGTCTTCTTTCGCGATAAGCGCAATTCGCCTTTTAGCTTAGATAGACCGCAAGAGTTTCTCTCGCAGCGTTCGCTGGAACGCAGGCAGCGACAAAATATCCGGCTGACAGGTAGGGACTTGCCCGTAACGCCTGCCTATCTGGATTCGATCCGCAAGACAGGTGCGCGGGTGCTGTACCCTACGCGCTGGTTCAACGGGGCTATCATCAGCGCTACCGATGCGCAAATGGCAGCGATCAACCGTCTGAGCGTAGTACAGAGCAATGCAGCCCGGCGTCTGAGTAGGGTAGAGGAGGGTATGGCAGGCAATAGTATTGCTACAGTGCCGCGCAACGATCGGACAGAGGCGGTAGAGTCGTTTGATTATGGTTTTTCAGCGCGTCAGGTGAGTATGCTGGGTGTTGATGCGATGCATCGCGCAGGCTTCAGAGGCGAAGGCATGCACATTGCGGTGTTGGATTGCGGCTTTCCGGGCGTTACGACTGCGCCAACCTTCCGCAATCTGAATGTATTGGGAACGTTCAATTTTGTGGACGGCAATACCAACGTTTTTAACTCCTGCACACACGGTACACGCGTACTTTCTGCTTTGGCAGCTTTTTTGGAAGGCTCGCTGGTGGGTACTGCGCCCAATGCTGCCTATTATCTTTTCCAAACAGAAAATAACCTAACCGAAACCCGCGCCGAAGAGGCTTGGTGGCTGGCAGCTGCCGAACGTGCCGACAGCCTCGGCGTAGATATTATTTCGACTTCAGTTGGCTATTATGCCTTCGACGATCCTGCGCAAAATTATACCATCAACGATCTGGATGGGCGAACGGCACTTATTACTCGCGCTGCCAATGCTGCCTCTTCTGTAGGGATTCTGGTGGTGAAAAGTGCAGGTAATCAGGGAAACCGTGCTTGGGGACGCATTACTTTTCCCGGTGATGCAGACT
The DNA here is from genome assembly GCF_053489755.1 of Rhodoflexus sp. Taxonomy (NCBI): domain Bacteria; kingdom Pseudomonadati; phylum Bacteroidota; class Cytophagia; order Cytophagales; family Thermoflexibacteraceae; genus Rhodoflexus; species Rhodoflexus sp. The sequence goes on along the minus strand of NZ_JBRCHD010000045.1, from coordinate 119,651 downwards.
CCGTGCTCACAGTTGGATCGGTAAATGGTATGGGAGTATATTCATCGTTTAGTTCCAGAGGCCCTACTGCCGATGGGAGAATCAAACCCGATATAGTTGCATTGGGCGAGGGTACTATTGTTAGCCTGCCTTCCGGCACTGTTACGGGCGACGTAGGCACTTCTTTCGCTGCACCACTTGCCGCAGGTTTGGCAGCAGGCTTCTGGCAGGCACATCCGCGCATGCACAACATGCAGGTAATAGATCTGATTCGGCGCTCCGGCAATCGTGCGCGCAACCCAAACGATTCGGTCGGTTTTGGAATTCCTAATTTTGAGCGCATGCAACTGCTGCTGACTTCGCTTCCCAATGAAGAAAAAAGGCTTTCAGGCATCAAGGTATATCCTAATCCTGTTACAGGAGAAGTCAATTTGAGCTTCCCGGAATGGCTACAAGGGCAATCCGGCACAGTGCTGCTTACAGACTTGTCGGGCAGGCAACAGCTACATACCGCATTCACCGTTAGCAGTAAGCCGCTGACTTTGTATCCATTGGTTGCCAAGGGTGTGTATTTGCTCCATGTTGCCCTTAGAGACAGTAAACAAACTTTTTCGCTTGTATTTGACTAACAACTTGTTCGTGATTTGGACTGAAATTTTTTATGTCTGCTATTCGCTTATTGATTGCCGAGGACGATGAAGTAGCGGCCAAGAACCTTTGTTTTACGCTGGAAGATATGGGCTACAAGGTCTTAGGACACACTACTCGCGGCGAAGATTTGTTACGCATGGCTGAGATGTACAGGGTAGATCTTGCCATTCTGGATATTGACCTTCCCGGACAATTAGATGGTATTGAAACAGCAGCAAAACTGCAACGGTTTGATATTCCTTATATTTTTTTGACGGCTCAGTCGGATACAAAGACGCTTAATCGCGCTAAGTTGACACAACCTGCGGCTTACTTGGTCAAACCTTTTGACGAAGCTACGCTGCGATCTACCATAGAACTGGCAGTTTATCAACATGCCGTCAAGTCAGGTCAGCCAGTGCCTGTACAGATCCATACGCGCTATTCAGCCGACGACAGTATTTTCGTTAAAGCCCGCACGCGTTTGGAAAAAATCAGGATAGGGGAGGTGCTTTGGGTAGAAGCCAGTGATATTTACTCCGAAATTCATACCCGATCGGGAAAGTACATAGTCAATTATCCACTGAAAGTAATCGAAGAAAAATTTCCGGAAAGTTTATTTTTTCGGGTGCATCGTTCGTTTCTGATTAACTTGCAAAGCATAGATGCGCTGGAAGATAACGAGCTGATTATCAACGGTCAGCGAATCCCTATCGGGAAGACCTATCGCTCTCGTCTAATGGAGAAGCTGGAAATTATGTAAGTGTTGTTACTGTCGCATTTGCTTAGGGCCGTACCACAGCCAAAACCCTGTAACCGTGAATACGAGCAAGGCCAGCCCCATAATGCTGGTGTACAGCAATTTGAACCATTCGCCCGAAATTCCTAAGTAGTTGTCTATGAGCGAGCCATCGTGCAGGTCTTCTATCCAATCGGCGCGGCGCTGTTCTATGAGCAATACCTCACCCGTAGCACCGTCTATTTGCAGTCCAGTGTAATGATCTTTAAATGTAAACTTCACTATGCCTTTGTCGGGGCGAACATCTATTCGATCTATTACTGTGGGCTGTTGTAGGTCTGACATGGTATGCACTGCAATGTGATGTAAGGAGTCCAAAGGTAGCCATTGGCGCAAGTCGGTGCTAGTCCCTTTGCTGGACTTAGCGAGCAGATAGCCGCCGCTGTTCTTTTTCCAGCCCAGCAGCAAGCCGGAAATACCGATAATGGCAAAGAAGATAAACAGCGAAGCGCCTGTTAGGCGATGTATTTTTCGGAAATCGCGTAGTAGTTTAGCTTGTCGTTGTCGGTTGTTCAAGGGCATTTTTGTAAAGTTTGTAGATCAGGATAGACATCAGCAGTTCGTCGGTACATCGGTTTTATAGTTTCAGAAGGCGTATTGGCGCAGAACGCCTTCTTTTTTGAAACCCAAACTTTCGTAGGGCGCAGGGCAATCTTGTTGCCAACCGTAAGGCTTAGTTTTAAGCGGCGAACTCCCAACACTTTTGCACACATTTTTTATCTCTTCTGAAACATCGCCTTGCCGGATAGGGGTTTATCGCTACGCCGCGTAAAGTAAACGACATGCGCTGTCCGATAGGCATAAGGGATCAGTTTGCATATACCTGCTGTAAATATATCTATAAACTTATAAACGGCAATAAGAAGAAAGGCAGTTGAGTGCCTCACCCAACTGCCTTTCGATTTATTTCAGAGAAGTTTTACTTTACAGTAATCTCGTCTATACATGCATCGAATACCTTGTGTAATAGGCTCAGGCGCACGTAATCGTCCACCTTTTGGCTGTTTTCCTGATCTTGCAACATGCGCATCGCCAAGGTTTGCTCTATGCCAATCATGTTGAAATAGCCCATGCGTACAATCTGCATAAAATTGATATCGCTCAGGTACTGCACTACGTCCTGCATATCAACTTTAATATTTTTTGCCTTCGCCAGTTCTGAAATGAGTATTTCAAGACGCATAGTATCGCGGTAGCTTTCGTAAGATCGCTCTATTTGCTCTTGAGTCAACCTAGGATTGTTGGCAGACAGCCAACGCTTCATAAATGCATCGGGCAGATCGAAGTTGTGTGTCTGCAACAGTTGCATTTGGAACTGATTCAACATCTGATCTTTTTGCATGATGAGCGCTTCGCGTTCTTTGATTTGGCGCATTCGCTGGCGCAGTGCCGCTTCGTCTTGTACCTTACCCGGTCCAAAAATGGCATTGAAAAACGCTTGGTTCATTTCAGGCAGTTGCTTTATAGCAATATTAGTGATGGTCATTATGAACTCACCACTGATATTTTTGACAAACTTTTCGCTTATGCCAAGCAACTCGCTGACTTGTGCATCTGTAGGGAAAAGGGTGCGCAGATCAAAAGTGACCGAATCGCCTTTCTTTTTATCAAGGAAAAATGATTTATGCTCGCCTAATTGGTCTATTGTAAATATGCCATAACCTCTCGAATCGGGAGTGAACATATCGCGCAACTCTTCAGCGTTGTCATAGCTCGGCACCTGAATCGGTTGACCGTTTGCGGTAATGATATATCCGTAAATAGTAACACCCGGCTGGTCGGTGATTGTTGGTTGCTCTTCGTAAGAAGCGTGCATGTCGCGCAGCAAGAGGATGAGAGCATCTAAAGATTCTTCGCTGATTTCAGCAGTAGGCTTTTCAATTACAATAGACTTGCTGAGTGTAGGTACTATTTCAGGCTTTAGCCCGATTTCGTAAGAAAACTCAAACTCGGTTTGCGTATCCCAGTCATAGTTTCCATTTTGTGTGGCATCGCTCATCATCGGCCCGCCCATGATCTGGATGTTGTTCTCAAGGAGGTATTTTTCCAAAGCATCGGTAGAAGCAGCAGATACTTCTGATACCTTGATAGACTTTCCATACATTTTGCGAATGATACCAACAGGAACTTTGCCGGGGCGGAACCCCTTAATCTGGGCTGTTCTTGCATATTCCTTTATTTTTTTTTCGATCCTGTCTTGGTAATCTGCCTCGTTGATTGTAATTTTAATGGAGGCCGTAAGGGAGTCGTTTTTTTCTAATGTGATTTCCAAGGCTCTAAATGAATTAAGCTATAATACAGAGGTGGTGATAGCTGTTGGTAAAACCAACGTTTTCAAATATTTAGTGCGGATGGAGGGATTCGAACCCCCACGCCGTGAAGCGCCAGATCCTAAGTCTGGTGCGTCTACCAATTTCGCCACATCCGCCTAAAAGTTCGGCAAAAGTAATCCACTTCTGTGAAAACTCAAGTTTCTCTATGATTTTTATTTCCAATTAAGCAGCTTTAAGGTATGAAAGACGACCCGCATCTACTTACGGAAGAAACTACAGCTGCTAATTCCTCAGAAACAGCTGTAAAGGACAGCAATGTACCAATTAAAGATATAACAGGGGTGATTCCTGTTGATGAAAAACTGGAACAAGAACGCAAGGAAATCCTACGCCGTTATCGGCACATATTGCGTAAGGTTAGCCCTGTACTCAAGAATCCAAAGGAAGATGTCAAACGCATTAAAGCTGCCTTCGAGATGGCTGAGGAAGCCCACCGCAATGAGCGGCGCAAATCAGGAGAGCCTTACATCTATCATCCGCTGGAAGTTGCCAGAATTGTTGTTGAGGAAATTGGGCTTGGCGCAACTTCGGTTATCTGTGCATTTCTGCACGATGTGGTAGAGGATACTAACATTACTATAGAAGATATTCGCCGTAAGTTTGGCGATAAAGAAGCGCACATTATTGATGGGCTGACGAAGATTAAGGGTACGCTGCTGGACGACAGTACTACCGAGCAGATCGAAAACTTCCGCAAAGTACTCTTCAATCTTTCGCAAGACATCCGCGTGGTGCTGATCAAAATTGCAGATCGGCTGCACAATATGCGCACACTAGACGGCATGAGGCGCGACAAGCAGCTACGCACCATCTCAGAGACGCAACTGATCTACGCCCCGCTTGCGCATAGGCTGGGCTTATACGAAATCAAAAGCGAACTGGAAGATCTTTGTCTGAAATATAAGTCGCCTGAGATCTATAACGATATTCTGCGAAAGATCAAGAAAACACAGCCTGCCCGTGATAGATTTGTCAAGAATTTTATCAAGCCAATTGATGAGAAATTGCGCGAACGCGGCTTTCAGTTTACCATTAAAAGTAGGGTAAAATCGGTTGCATCTATCTACAACAAAATGGAGAAGCAGAAAATACCCTTTGAGGAGGTGTACGATCTGTTTGCCATTCGAATTATTCTCGACTCGCCTTATGAGCGAGAAAAGGACGATTGCTGGGTTGCTTACTGTATCGTAACCGATTTTTATCAGTCTAATCCGGAGCGCATGCGCGACTGGATCGGGAATCCGCGCAGCAACGGCTACGAGTCCCTGCATATTACTGTGATGAGCGATACAGGGCAGTGGGTAGAGGTACAAATCCGCACCAAGCGCATGGACGAGATAGCCGAAAAAGGACTTGCCGCACACTGGAAGTACAAGGAAAAATTGCCGAAGAATGCTCGGCACTCTACCAATTCGCTCGAAAGTTGGCTGAACCGCATCCGCGAAACACTGGAAAACCGCGATCTGGATGCACTGGAGATGATGGGCGAGGTACACAAAGATCTGCACGAAGAGGAAGTATATGTCTTCACCCCCAAAGGGCAAATGAAGATATTGCGCAACGGCTCGACTGTGCTCGATTTTGCCTTTATGATCCACACCGATCTGGGTTTACACTGTCTTGGCGCAAAAGTGAACGGCAAGCTAGTACCCATCAGCTACGTGCTGAAAAATGGGGAAAAAGTAGAAATTATCAAAAGCAGCCTGCCCAAAGCTACTTCCGACTGGTTGAAGATCGCCAATAACAAAAGAACGCATTCCAAAATCAACCAGTTTCTCAATAGTAAACGCAATTCGTCTGTTGAAAAAGGACGCGAGATTATCAAGCGCAAAATTGAGCAGATGAATATTCAAGTGCCGCAGACAGAAGAATTCCGCCTGAAACTTGCCAAAAAATTCGGACAAAATTCCATCATAGACTTTGAAGAGAAACTTGGCAAAGGCGAGCTGGATCATACGCAACTAAAAGAGGCAATCCGGACGCTGTTGCAAGACATGAAAAAGCAGGAAAAAGTGGCACTCACAGCGCCTGAGAAGTCTATTAAAAGCCTCAAAGCCACCAATAGTGGTAAGTTAATGATCGGAGGGCAGTCGGGCGATATTCTTTATACGCTTGCTAAATGCTGTTCACCTGTTCGGGGCGACGAGGTGATCGGTTATATGACTGTCAGCCGCCGTTTGATGGTGCATAGGATTGACTGTGTGAATGCTGTGAACCAGATGGCAAAAGATAACAGTAAAGTTATTCCGCTGGAGTGGGTGGACGAGGAGAAAAGTACTGACAAACGCACCGAAGTTTTTGCCAAGATTGCCGAAGGCGATCGTACACAGCCTGCCCAATCGGCAGAAGAAGTAATAGAAGTAGAGCCGGAAGAAGTGATTCCTGTTCCACCACCCGCGCCGATGCAGTATGAGGTAGTGCTTAGTATGTATGGCTTCGATCGCGATGGTATTGTCAATGAGGTTACACAGGCCGTACATACGCACAAAGTCAGTATGCGGTCAATTACTATGGGCGAAACTGAGGGCATGTTTGAAGGCCAGATCGTTGTCCGGGTAAAAGACATCGAGCATTTAGATGGCCTTATCAAAGACCTCGAAAAGTTAGAAGGCATTAAGGGAGTCAAGCGGAGCGTTTTATAGTCGGTGTAAAAAAGACATAGTACTCCACCTATAAGCAAGACGCTGAAAACAATCTGTTAATTGACCATCGTTTTATGCCCGACTGTCTGCATTGAGGCTGTTTAAAAAGTAACACAGACTTTAGTCTATGATTTCCTAAATAACTGGTAATGAAGCAACTACAGCCTGAAGTCTGTGCTACGTGTAGCCTTTCTGGATAGCCTCGTTGTTCATTTTCAGAGAAGCCTACTTTAAATAGGTCAGTTGTTAATCATCATCTCGGGTAGAGATATTGCTATCTTCAACCTCTTTGTCTGCTACGCTTTCATCGTTATTTTTACGTAGTTCGTGGATAGCAGCATATTTAAATACACTTTGCTCTGCCTTTTTGAAGGCTTCGTTAGCAGCTTTTGTATTTTTCATTTTATTGAAAACCAAACCTTGGAAGAAAAAAGTCTGCGCTTTGGTTTCAGGGTCAATGCTTTGGTTTTTCAATATTTCATTGATGGTAGTTATTGCTTCGTTGAACTTGTTCAGCCTTGACAAAGCAACAGCCTTAATAAAGGCGACGTTATAGTTGAAAGGCTGGGTAGCAAGGCAGGCTTCCGCAGAGGCAAGTGCGTCGTTGTTCAATCCTGCACCAATTTCTATTTGTGCTACTTTGGCTAATATCATTGCTTTCTCACCCGGCTCTTTTTTGGCTTCGGCGGCAAGTTTTTGTTGCTTAATTACAGCACTCTGATCTACGGTCATTTTGGAAATATTCACCAGCATCTCGTGAGCAGGCGAGAAATCCGGCTTGATCCTGATAGCCTGTTCTGCCATTTTTTTACTCTCTTCCAACTCATACACGCGAAAATAGGCGGTTGACAGGTGTTGGAAGTAGATATGAGACATTTCGAATATCTTGGCTTTATAGGGGCCAAAGTTAGCTTTGGCGAATGCTTGCTGCGCTTCGGCATATTTTCCAAGTTTGTAGTAGCCTAAGCCAAGTTCGTAATAAAAGCGGGCAAAATCGCGCGGGTCTTGGCTGGTGATGATTGAAGTTGCTTTGAGCATATCCTTTACTGCCAGATCGTGTTTGCCTAGCTTGTTATTCAGGTGGGCGTTAAAAAACAACAACTGCAAATTACCCGGATCTATGGCTAATCCGTCTGCAATATGGCTTGCAGACTCTATAAATCGGTCTGCCCGCATGAGTACTTTTATGATGTTGATTTTGTACTCAATTTTTTCTTTGGGGTTGCTGTCGTACTTAAAAGCGTTGTTGAAAGCCTCTATGGCTTCGTTAGTCTTGTTTTTTACCGCATAAAGTTTCGCAAGTCTCGTGTAGGCTGCTAAGTAGTCTTTGCGTAACTGAATAGTTTTTTCAAAACAATCAATTGCATTGTCTATATCTTTCAGCAAGATGTAAGTTCTGCCTTTGCGAAATACGTATTCAGGATTTGTAGGGTCAGATTGTATTGCCTTGTTGTATTCATCAATCGCTTCTCTGGGCTTGTTATTCCTAATCTTTTCCTCAGCACGCAAAAAAAAGTCAAGTGCGCCGTCTTGTTGCGCTCGGACAAAGAAAGATGTTACTAACAGCCATGTAAGGCAAAACCAGAATTGCATTTTCATAAGATCACTGAGTAAGATTTAGCCATGGGCAATGGATGATGTGTTTCACCTATATACACCGATATTATTATGCCAAAGTTATACATTTAGGTTCTTTTAAACAAGTAAATTTTTGGATACAGTCCGGATCGGAAAGCCTCGCTGCAAGAGGAAATATTTCAACTCTGTGATGTCCACTTCTCTGAAGTGAAAAATACTGGCTGCAAGTGCTGCGGCAGCATCGTCTTGTTCAAAGATTTCTGCAAAATGCTCCATTGTTCCTGCACCACCCGAGGCTATAACCGGAATGGAAAGCAAATGGCTCATTTGGCCTGTAAGTTGTTTTGCGAATCCGCTTTTAGTTCCGTCGTGATCCATAGAAGTCAGCAAAATTTCGCCCGCACCTCGTTCTTGTGCCTCTTTGGCCCACTCGAGTGTCTTGAGCGCAGTTGGAGTTTGCCCCCCATGTGTATGAACGATGGACTGCCCCTCAATATTGCGCGAGTCTATTGCAACAACGACGCACTGGCTGCCAAATTCGAGGGCAATCTGACTAATGAGTTCGGGTTGGCGCACAGCAGAAGAGTTAATCGAAATTTTATCTGCACCGGCTTTGAGTAATGCATCTACGTCTGCAACCGAGTTGATACCACCCCCTACAGTAAATGGAATATTGATCTCTCGTGCAATTTTTCTTACTAATGCTATCAACGTCTTACGTCCTTCGATAGTAGCGGTGATGTCCAGAAAAACTAATTCGTCTGCACCTGCTTGGGCGTAGTAGTAAGCCTGCTCCACCGGATCTCCGGCATCTACAAGGTTGATAAAATTAATGCCTTTGACAGTTTTACCGTCTTTAATGTCTAAACAAGGGATGATGCGTTTGGTAAGCATACTTGAAAATTTACTGTCTTTTGCACACAAAGCAATAAATTCGCGCTTAATAAACAACACCGACACTGCATTTTCATGATTAAATTAGTTGAATGTCCACGCGATGCGATGCAAGGGCTGCACAACTTTGTACCTACGGAGCTGAAGATCAACTACCTGAACGCACTCTTGAAAGCCGGATTTGATACATTGGATTTCGGCAGTTTTGTATCCCCTAAGGTGATCCCGCAGATGCGCGATACAGCTGAGGTGCTGGCAGGGCTTGATCTGTCCGCAACCACTACTCAACTGCTGGCGATTGTGGCAAGTGTCAGCGGGGCTAAAACAGCGGTAAAGCATCCCGAAATCCATTATTTAGGTTTTCCCTTGTCTGTCTCAGAAACTTTTCAAATGCGCAATACGAATAAAAGCATCGCACAGGCAGTTGAGGTAGTAAAAGATATCCAGCAACTCTGCACACAGCACAACAAGCAATTAGTAATTTACTTTTCGATGGGCTTCGGCAACCACTACGGCGACCCTTATGATGAAAATGTTCTGGGCGAGATGGCGCTGCAAATGAGTGCATTAGGTATTAAAATCATTGCATTAGCAGATACAATAGGGGTTGCTAATCCTGAAAGTATTAAAACTGCCTTCAGTACCCTGATTTCTGCATTCCCGCAGATTGAATTTGGAGCGCATTTCCATTCGCATCCACGCACGGCTGTTCGCAAGATAGCAGCTGCTTGGCAGGCAGGTTGCAGGCGCTTCGACGGAGCGGTGCGCGGCTTTGGCGGCTGCCCAATGGCAAAGGACGAACTGACGGGAAACATTGCTACTGAGGTAATGATTGGCTACTTTGAAAACGAAAATATTCCGACAGGTATTAATAAAGAAGCCTTTGGATATGCAATGCAACTCAGTACAACTATTTTTGGGGCATAGTGATGGGATCTTTGAATGAACTCCTGCGCCGCAACAATGGCTTTTTGATACCTTTTACTTTGACGTTGCTTGTTGTGGGCATTATCCTCATAAAACTGCCCAAAGGCGATGAAGTGATTTATGTTAACCGGATACATAACCCTGCGGCAGATTTGTTCTTTGCGTATATTACACATCTGGGCGATGGGCTGTTTGCTGTATTTGTAGCCGCGTTCATGCTGTGGGTGCGCTTCAGGCACGCTATACAGGTGCTGCTTGCATGGGGAATTTCAGGGCTTTTTACGCAGTTGCTGAAGCGAACTTTTTTCGCTGATATGCCGCGCCCGGCAGCTTACTTTGGTGAGTGGGTTCCGCTGCATTATGTAGAAGGCATAACTATTCATACGACCAACAGTTTTCCTTCCGGACATGCTACAACTGCCTTTGCGCTTTTTCTCACACTCAGCATCATTTTGCAGGGGCGGAGCGTGTGGCTTTCTTTGCTGTGTTTCCTGCTGGCTTTTCTGGCTGCCTTTTCACGGGTATATCTGGTACAGCATTTTGGTATAGATACTTATGCGGGCGCTTGTATAGGCACACTGACAGCTATATATGTGGGTGTTCAGATGGAGCAGCCGAAACGCTGGTTCAACCGCTCCTTCTGGCAGCGTAAACTATAAGGAAGTGGTCTGCGGCATAAACAGAGGTTTGCGGCTTACCTGATTAAGTGGCGGAGGGAGCAGGCGAATGCTGTCTTGCTTTTTATCAATTATCTTGTTGAGTAGCATAGCAAAGCGATCGTAGCGACGGCGCAAGATCAGATCGTCGTCGTAGGAAGCCGAAATCTCATCATAAAGCTCGATACAGGCGGTGCAACTCTCGCTGCCCGGGGTTTCGCGCAGCGTGCGGATCAGTTGCATCATCTGTTCAAAGTTGTTGTCGTAGGCAAGTGTCTTTTCGGTATCTGCCAGCGTTTCCCATGTCAATGTATTGGTGGTTAGCCATTTGTGCAGCATACGCACCGAGTCTACGGCACTTTTACTATGCTGTGGGTATTTCTCTATACGGGTAGTCAGTTGCAAAATTTTACTCAGTTTTTTCTCATCAGACTTTACGGAAAGGTACCATGTGCGGTCTACACTGTCTTTCAGTGCGCTGAGCAACTCTTTGAGTGGGAGGTCGGGAAACTCGTCTTCTTCGGTTGCAGTAGCAGCCTCCCAAGGATCTGCTTCCTCTGTAGGTACGCTAACTATCTGATTTTCTTGGTTATCGTTGGCAGTGTGGGTACATGCAGCCGCGAAGGTGCACATCAGCGCGAGCGTAATGAGCCGATAGTTCATAGTCTGTGATGATTTTAGTGGCAGTAAATTGTAAATAAAAATAGCTTTCCGTAAAGAAAGCCATTTTATCAATAATTTACGAAAGATTTCTCTAATAGGTTGCCTTGATGCGTGCAATATCCTGGATACGCTGCCATGCGATCTCAGTAGCGACTACCTGTGCATTGCGCCGCTGACTTTCCGCAGCGTTGAGTACCTGTGTAACGCGGTCGTAGATTTCTTCTGTTTTGGCAATTGCCCAAGCGCGGTTGTAGCTGCCTGCAATTTCTGTGGCAATGTTGATAACTCCGCCACTGTTGATAACAAAGTCGGGAACGTAGATGATACCCCTGTTCATACAAATTGTTCCATGAATATCTTCATCAGCCAGCTGATTGTTAGCGCAGCCTGCAATTACTTGCGCTTTGAGTCGGCTCAAAGTATTATCATTGATCGTAGCGCCCATTGCCGATGGGGAGTAAATGTCTGCGGGTACATCGTAGATCTGGTCCGCATTTACAACCGTTACATTGAAACGGGCAGCGACTTTCTTGATGCGTTCTTCGAAGACATCGGTAATAAAAATTTTGGCATTTTCTTTTGCCAGATATTCTACCAGAATTTCACCAACCGAGCCAACGCCTTGTACAGCAATTGTTTTTCCTTCGAGACTGTCAGTGCCAAATGCTTTTTTGGCTGCAGCTTTCATGCCTACATAAGTACCCAGTGCGGTCATACCTGAAGGCGATCCGCTTCCACCGCGATATTCAGGCAATCCTCCTACGAAAGAGGTCTCCTGCGCAATGTCTTCCATGTCGCGCTCGGTAATGCCCATGTCTTCTGCGGTGATATATTTTCCATTCAGGTTTTTGATAAATTTGCCGTACATGCGCAACAGAGCTTCGGTCTTGATTTTTCGCGAATCGCCTATGATAACTGCCTTACCACCACCCAGATGCAAACCTGCAATGGCATTTTTGAAAGTCATGCCGCGCGAAAGGCGCAGGACATCTTCTAATGCTACACTTTCCGAACTATAGGCCCACATGCGCGTACCGCCCATCGCAGGGCCAAGTACGGTATTGTGGATCGCTATGATTGCTTTGAGTCCTGTGTACGAGTCATGGCAAAAAACGACCTGCTCGTGTCCTAAAGCATCTACCTGCGCAAAAACGTTGCTTTCCGTAGCAACGAGTGGCTGTGTTTCTGTGGTCATGTGTTGTGATACAAAAATATTTGCCGCAAAATTATCCCTTTTTGTAGAAAGGCAATTTGACAACTTGAGCGGGGATCTTTTTATCGCGAATAGCTACAAACAACCGTGTACCGACTTTGCTGTAAGCGGTTTGTACATAGCCTAGACCGATTCCTACGCTAAGGCTTGGGGATTGTGTGCCGGAAGTAACTTTGCCAATAGCTTCGCCTTGCTCGTTGTGGATAGTGTAGTGCGGGCGCGGAATGCCGCGTTCCTGCATCTGGAAGGCAACTAACTTTCTGCCGGTGCCTTCGGCTTTTTGTCGCTCAAGAAAAGCTCTGTCTATAAAGTCTTTGTTGAATTTGGTAATCCAGCCCAGTCCTGCTTCTATAGGCGAGGTAGTCTCGTCAATATCGTTTCCGTAGAGGCAAAAACCCATTTCTAGGCGAAGCGTATCGCGTGCTGCTAAACCGATCGGTTGAATACCGTATGGTTTGCCTGCTTCAAAAATATGTTGCCAGACGTGTTGTGCCTGATCGTTGGGTACGTATATCTCAAATCCGCCTGCGCCGGTGTAGCCTGTTGCCGAGATGATAATATTATCTACTCCTGCAAATCGGGCGCGTTTAAAGGTGTAGTACTCCATTTGATGCAGATCTACAGAGGTCAGGCTTTGTAGCGCTGCTGCTGCCTGAGGCCCTTGTACGGCAAACAGCGAGATATTGTCGGAAATATTTTCCATTTGCACGCCCCATTTGTTGTGGCTGCTGATCCATTGCCAGTCTTTTTCTATATTGGAAGCGTTTACAACGAGCATGTAGCTTTCCGCGCTGATGCGGTAAACCAGCAGATCGTCCACGATCCCGCCTTTGCCGTTGGGTAGGCAACTGTACTGCACCTTGCCATCGAATAAGGCTGCCGCATCGTTGGTAGTAACGTATTGGATCAAGTCTAAGGCATGCGGCCCTGTAAGCACGAACTCGCCCATGTGCGATACATCGAACACGCCTACTCCTTTGCGGACGATCTGATGTTCTTCAATATCTGAGGTGTAGCGCAGCGGCATTTCATAGCCGGCAAAGGGTACTATTTTGGCACCTAATTTCTGGTGGGTATCAAAAAGGGCGGTTCGTTTCAGTGACATCTTCAATTATATTTCGGATATTGTGTAGATAAAAAAATCGCGCTTAAGAGCCGTAAAGCTAATAAACGCGACCGAATTAAACCCGTTAGTTTATCCGTAATCAGATAGTTTGTTTGAAAGTAGTTTAGCTTATTGAAGTATAGTTAGTTTATCAAAGCGAGCGGAACTCGAATTACTTTCCTCTACTTATCTGCTACAAAAGTAAAGCAAGTCCCAAGCATTTGAAATCCATGTTTACATTCATTTTAAATAGGGGTGAACCCCTAAATAAATTTGGGGATTAATAAGAGTTGTACTACTTTAGTGTACAAAGAGACACCACCCAACCTATATGCCTGAAGATATTAAGATTCTGATTGCAGATGACCATCCCGTTATGCGGCTTGGGCTGAGCTACCTGATCAAAAACGAACCTCGTATGCAGGTAGTCGGTATTGCAGCCAATGGAACAGAGGCTATCCATCTGGCAAAAAGTACACGCCCCGACCTGATTATCGTGGATATTGATATGCCCGAAATGGACGGGCTTTCGCTGGCGCATCTGCTCAAATCGGAGTTGCCGGAACTTAAAATTGTAATCTTTACGGCTCACCACAACGAAGAGGCTTTCAATCAAGCCATAGACGCAGGGGTTGAGGGGTTTATTTCAAAGGAAAATGTATTTGATGATCTTTCTGAGGGTATTCGGCAGGTCGCACAGGGAAAAAACTATTTCAGTAGCGTTTTTTCGGATTATTTGCTCAATCGAATTAAGCAGGACGACAAAAGTCGACGCAGCCGTCAGCGCCTAGCTGACCAACTGACCCCGACGGAACTGCGCATTATTGGCTTGATTGCAGCTATGAAAACCAGTCAGGAAATTGCCGATGAACTTTTTATTAGTGTCAAAACAGTAGAAAACCACCGCACTAATATTTGCAAGAAGCTGAACATCAAAGGTAAAAATGGACTTTTAAAATTTGTGCTTAGCAACAGGCAACAATTCGAATAAATTTTTTTCTGAAGGATTTGCATAATTAATAAAGCACCCTATTTTTGCAGTCCTATTGCGCAAGCAATAACAATTGGAAGCTTAGCTCAGCTGGTTCAGAGCATCTGCCTTACAAGCAGAGGGTCATAGGTTCGAATCCTATAGCTTCCACGAAAGATCATCAAGTTATCGGAAGCTTAGCTCAGCTGGTTCAGAGCATCTGCCTTACAAGCAGAGGGTCATAGGTTCGAATCCTATAGCTTCCACGTTGATAGCTGTCAACCCTTAGGCTGTTGCTTAAGGGTTTTTTGTTGCCGGCAATGGAATTTGAGAAAGCCCTTCTAAAACTTGCGTCATTTTGTGCCTACCGCGAGCGGTGCAGCAGCGAAGTGCGCAATAAAATGGCGGAATTACAATTATCCGAACAGCTACAGGAGCGCCTAATCAATTACTTACAGGAGGAAAACTACCTGAACGACGAGCGTTTTGCGGCGGCCTATGCGCGCAGTAAGTTTCGCCAAAAGCAGTGGGGAAGGGGCAAGATCCGCCTGATGCTTAAGCAAAAACGGCTGCCCGAGCCTGCCATCCGCGCAGCCATCAATAGCATAGATCCTGACGAGTACTGGCAGGTATTGCTGGCATTAGCAGAAAAAAAACTCGTAAAGCTGATGCAAAAGCCCGGTAAGACAGTCTGGCAGCATGCGCTTTTCCATTATCTGACAGGCAAAGGTTTTGAATCGGATCTGGTTACTGAAGCCCTGTGCGAGGTTGGAAAGACTATTCGCGATTAATAGGAACACAAAAAGAGGCCGTCCGAGAAGCAACCAGACGGCTACAGACTGAAGTCTGTGCTACATGTAGCCTTTCTGGACAGCCTCTTTTTTATTCGTTTGCAATGGTTGATTACTCGCTTACTTCAATTGCTGAAACTATATCGCTGCTCAGCGGTTTTACGCCGGAGCCGAACAATTTCACTAATTCGCCTTTTTCGTTGATCAGGTATTTAGTAAAGTTCCACTTAGGTGCATCGCTATTCCAGCCGTTCAATTCTTTGGTAGAAAGCCATTTGTAGAGCGGGTGCATGTTGTCGCCTTTTACAGAGATTTTTTCGAACATGCGGAAAGAAACACCGTAGGTACTGCGGCAAAATTCTGCAATTTCTGCATTAGTGCCTGGTTCTTGCCCGCCGAAGTTGTTAGCAGGGAAACCAAGAACGACAACTTTGTCGCCATATTTTTTGTGCAATTCCTCCAGTTCTGCATATTGTGGGGTGTATCCACACTTAGATGCTACATTCACTATCAGTACTTTTTTACCTTTGAAAGTACTAAAGTCCACTACTTCGCCATTGATGTCCTTCATTTTGAAGTCGTAGAATGAGGGTCTGTCCTGCATACTTGTATTAATTGTGATTAGGTCTGTGTCGGGTTTTGATTTAGTAGTGTTCGCACCCATGCAGGCACCCAGAAACAACAAAATTGATAGTACAATATAAGTCATAGTGCTGCAAAAATTATTTTAAAGTTCACTATTGCTACAACAGATTCAGGTGCAGATTTGTTCATTCCTCTTGCGGATTTCTCACAGAGCACCTTTAGCAGCCTGCAAATCGCGATAGAATGACTGTTCTGTTGCTTCTGAATAGCGGACAGCACGTTGGCGGAAGTTTTCGTACGCTTCATAAACTTTTTTGCTGACCGGATCAGTAGCGATCATTTCGCGGACGACTGCTATGAGTTGTTCGTTCATTGCAGCCAGTACATCAGGCGGAAAACGGCGCAACTCTTTCTTTTCTTCTATGATCAGTTTGTCTAAATATTCGGCATTTTTAGCTTCTGCTTCTGCAAAAATAGTCGTATGCAGGTGCATAATGGCTGTTTCGAGGATCGCCTTTAGGTCGGCGGGCAGTTCTGCAAGTGCCTGCTGATTAACCAATACCTCCAGCGGCGTGCCGGGTTCCTGCCAGCCCGGATAGTAGTAGTATTTGGCAACGCGGTGCAGTCCGAGCAGGTAGTCGTGGAAGGGCCCGATCCACTCACAGGCATCAATCACGCCGCGCTCTAAGTTGGTATAAATTTCTGCACCGGCAACCGTAATCGGCGATCCGCCAATACTTTTGACTACTTTGCCGCCCAGCCCGGGAATGCGCATGATAAGTCCTTTAAAGTCGCTGAGAGTTTTGATCTCGCGGTTGAACCAGCCGCCCATCTGCATACCCGTACAGCCGCCCAGATAGGGAACTATGTTGAACGGTGCATAAACTTCTCGCCAGAGTTGCAGCCCGCCCCCGCCTAGAATCCATGCAATCATTTGCTGAGAGTTCATGCCAAAAGGGATAGATGCAAAAAACTGTGAGGCTTGCACACGCCCAGCCCAATAGTAGGGTGCCGAGTGCCCCAGTTCGACAGCGCCTAGGCTGACAGCCTCGAATACTTCATAGGCCGGGATCAGTTCGCCTGCGCCGTAAACTTGTATCCGTATGCGACCATCACTCATTGTTTCAACCAACTGCGCAAATTTATCTACGTTTTCTCCTAAGACAGGGAAATGCGGCGGCCAGGTAGTAACCATCTTCCAGCGAAAGATTTTATCCGATCGGGTCTTTGCCTGCTCATTGTTACTGTTGTTTGTTGGTTGGCAGGCTGTCAATCCACTGCCGGCAGCTAATGCGGCAACAGCGCTCTTTTTAAGAAAGTTGCGTCTTTTAAAGGTATCCATGTAACAAATTTATAAATTTGACTCAGTATGAAGCATTTGCCTCTAAATAAAGCATTTTACGCATTGATTCTGACGTTTGGATTATTTACAGGAATAATATCTGTGCCATGTGCTGCTCAAAAAAAGGCTATTGCGATACCTGCAAAAAATCCTGTCAAAAGAGTTAGTGATGCGGCAATGAAAACGCCGCCCAAAGTGGAGTATAACCGCCCGCTGGTTGGCAAAACGATACGCGTAGTACTGGATCCCGGACACGGCGGACACGACCCCGGTACGCTGCGGAGCGATAAGCAGTTTAGCCATGAAAAAAATATTTCGCTGCAAATTACGCAGCTGGTAGCAAAATACATCGAAGAAAACTTAGAGAACATAGAGCTAATCCATACCCGACAGGCAGATAATTTTGTCACGCTTGAAGAGCGCGTGCAACTCGCCAATAGCTCAGAGGCTGATTTTTTTATCAGTATTCACTGCAACGCTAGCCCCCGCAACTGGGTAAGCGGCACAGAGGTACACATCCACGACCATGCTTTTGTTCGCAGCCTTGCGCTTGCCAAAAGTATTGACGAAGAGTTTCGCGTGCGGGCGCGCCGTCCCAGCCGTGGTATCGTCAATACCAAAGACCGCCGCCAGAGCCTGTATGTACTTCAATATACAACGATGCCCGGCGTACTGATAGAGGTGGGTTTTTTGTCTAACAAAGAAGAAGAGCGCTATCTGAACGGGCAGCACGGCAAAGAAATTATAGCTTCTGCAATCTATCGCGGGTTGCGCAACTATCTGGTCGCTATTGGTTCAGGGGTACGGTTCAAGCCGGGCAGTCCGATGGCGAAAAAGTTAGCAGAAGAAAAAAGCGACAGCAACAAAATCCGTTACAGAGTACAAATCACCGCATCGGAAAAGAAAATCCCCATGACGCATTACGACTTCAAACGCCTTGCCCTTCCCGTCAAAGAGCATGTGTTTGATAGCACAACTTTTCGCTATCGCTACACAGTCGGCGATTCTTTTGACGATATCACCAAAGCAACCGAATTGATGCGCGAAGTCCGCAAAAAAGGCTTTCCCGATGCCTACCTGATTATTGATCCCGACCAAAGAGCCGAAGCTGCCAGAAGACAGTAGCTAACCGCTTGCATATGTGTTGGTAATAGCAGACATTTGCAGGCTGTTTAGAACACTTCTAAATAATATAGCTGTCCCAAAAATTTATGAAACTATTGCATTTTATCGCAGCCGCTTCGCTTGTGTTGCTGGCTGCTTGCAGCGATCAGGGCAACCAAAATAAGGAGCAGACTGAAGCCGCTGAGGAACAGGTGGTTAATGTGTACACACATCGCCATTACGACGCTGATAAAGAACTTTTTGCTGCCTTTGAAAAAGCGACGGGGATTAAGGTAAACGTAAAAACTGCCAGCGCCGATGAGTTGCAAAAACTCATGGAGATGGAGGGGGCAAACAGCCCTGCCGATTTGCTGCTGACCGTTGATGCGGGGCGTTTGGTGCGTGCCAAAGAAAAAGATCTCTTGCAGCCCATAGCATCGGAGGTGCTTAACGCCAGCATACCGGCTAACCTACGAGACAGCGAAGGATACTGGTATGCGCTAACGCAACGCGCCCGTGTCATTATCTACAACAAGGAAAAAGTAAAGCCTACCGACCTAAGCACCTACGAAGACCTGACCGCTGCCAAGTGGAAAAAGCGGGTATTGGTACGCCCTTCGGACAATATCTACAACCAATCGCTGCTGGCATCAATCATTGCACATAGCGGCGAAGAGGCTGCGCTCCAATGGGCTAAAGGCATCGTAGCCAACATGGCACGCGCCCCGAAAGGCAACGACCGCGATCAGATCTATGCCGTAGCTAACGGCGAAGGCGACGTTGCGATTGTAAATACTTATTATCTGGGGCAAATGCTGAACTCAAAAGAAGCGGCAGATACACTAGCTGCTCAAAAGATCGGTGTGTTTTTCCCTAACCAAAACGACCGTGGTACGCACATGAACGTAAGCGGCGGCGGGGTTGCTAAGTACGCGCCTAATAAAGCCAATGCGATCAAACTGCTCGAGTTTCTTGTTTCAGACGAGGCACAGAAAGTATTTGCCGAAGCCAATCAGGAATATCCTGTAAAGCCCGGCATACCGCTTTCAGCAACGCTTGCGGGCTGGGGCGCTTTCAAGGGAGATACCCTGAGCATCGTTACTATGGGGCAATTAAATGCCAATGCAGTAAAAGTATTTGATGCTGCAGGCTGGAAATAATGCATGGCATTGGTTGTTCCTACAGAACTGATTTCTAACCTTTCTTTAGAGCAAACCTTAGACGACATTCAGGCAACAGACAGCGCTGCTGCAATGGCAGTAAGCTACTTTGAAACAGTTGCACAGGCGCAGGCATGGTTAGACAAGTAGTATAGCGCCGATCGCACAGGATTGCTTATTTTTGTCCTGTAGATGCAATTCCTACTGCTTTGCCTGACATTTTAGATACTAAAATAGAATATCTCAAAGGCGCCGGCCCGCAAAAAGCTGCCCTGCTCAATACCGAGTTGGGAATTTTTACCTATCGCGAGCTGTTGGAGCATTATCCCTTTCGGCACGAAGACCGCACGAAGTTCTACGACATTGCTGAAATTACAGAGGACTATCCCTACGTGCAGTTGCGCGGCGTTATAGACAACGTGCAACTGCAAGGCGAGGGCGGCAAGAAACGGCTTACCGCCCAACTTTCCGATGCTACGGGTACTGTGGAACTGATCTGGTTTCAGGGTATCCAGTGGATAATGCCCAAACTCAAGCGCGGCATCGAGTACGTAGTTTTTGGCAAGCCCAATCTCTTTGGCAAGCGTTTCAACATAGCGCATCCCGAAATAGAACCCTACATAGCCGGACAAAGCGAAGCCACCGCGCTCACTCCCGTTTATCCGACAACCGATAAGCTCAGAAAGCGATTCTTAGACAGCAAAGGCATTGCGCTGCTCCAAAAAAATCTCTTTGAGACCGTTTACGAACAGATTGAAGAAAATCTGCCGCCTGCGGTACTGGAGAAATACAAGCTCCTGCCGCGTCGTCAGGCGCTGCTGAACGTACATTTTCCCAAAACGCCCGAATTATTGCGCAAGGCATTGGCTCGAATGAAGTTTGAAGAATTTTTCTTCATTCAGTTGCGGCTGCTGATGCAAATGGGTGCAAGAAAGCGACAAAATGCAGGGCAGGTATTCCGCAACGTAGCGCTGCTGACTACTTTCTACAACGAGCATCTCCCCTTCGACCTGACCGATGCACAAAAGCGCGTAATCAAAGAAATTTTTGCTGATATGAAATCGGGGCGGCAGATGAACCGCCTGCTGCAAGGCGATGTAGGCAGCGGCAAAACCATCGTTGCCTTTATTTGTATGCTGATTGCGATAGACAACGGCGCACAGGCCTGCCTGATGGCACCTACGGAAATTCTCGCCGACCAGCACTACAACGGGCTGAAAATCTTTGCCGATAAAATCGGCATTCGGATTGCTAAACTGACAGGCTCAACCAAAACAGCCGACCGCCGCCCGCTGCTGGAGGATTTGAAAAATGGCAGCTTGCACATCCTTGTTGGTACGCACGCGCTGATCGAGGATGTGGTGCAGTTCAACAACTTGGGGCTTTGTGTGATTGATGAGCAGCACCGCTTCGGAGTCGCCCAGCGCGCCAAACTCTGGGAAAAAAATCCGAAGGTATTGCCGCATGTACTCGTAATGACGGCTACACCGATTCCGCGCACGCTTGCCATGACGCTCTACGGCGATTTGGACGTATCGGTGATAGACCAGTTGCCCGCAGGACGCAAGCCAATTCAGACGGTGCATTACTACGATGCCAACCGCCTGAAAGTTTTTGGCTTTATGAAACAACAGATTGCGCTGGGCAGGCAGGTTTATGTTGTTTATCCGCTAATTGAAGAATCGGAAAAGGTGGACTATAAAAACCTGATGGATGGCTACGAGAGCATCTGTCGCGCCTTTCCTGATACGCCTGTCAGCATTGTACACGGCAAAATGAAGCCGCAAGACAAGGATTTTGAGATGCAGCGCTTTGTACGCGGCGAAACAAAAATCATGGTAGCTACTACTGTGATTGAAGTAGGCGTAAACGTACCCAACGCGAGCGTAATGGTGATTGAAAATGCCGAAAAATTTGGCTTGGCACAGCTGCACCAGTTGCGCGGGCGCGTTGGGCGGGGAGCAGAGCAGTCCTACTGTATCCTGATGACCGATTTCAAACTCAGCAAGGAAGCCAAGTTGCGCATAGAAACGATGGTGCGCACCAATAACGGGTTTGAGATTGCCGATGTTGATTTGCGCCTGCGCGGCCCCGGAGATCTGGAAGGAACGCAGCAGAGCGGAGTGTTAGACCTGCGCTTAGCCGACATTAGCCGCGACCAGAAGATTTTGCAGGCAGCCCGCGAAACCGCTGCCGAAATCCTTGCCAAAGATCCGCTTCTTTCTCTTCCCGAGCACCTGCCTGCTAAACAGCAACTCCAACGCAGCCGCAAGCAGCAAAAAGGCTGGAGCCAGATCAGTTGAGGCTAATCGCCCATGCTGATGCCTACGCCGCGCGCTGTTTGTACCAAAAACGAATCGGGCTGCACCCCGTTGTACTTTGCCGTTGCCTCCTCCAAACTTACGCTGGTGATGGTGTGGTTGCGGTAGCTAACCATGCGTCCAAATTCACCTGCCAGCACCATTTCAAAGGCTTTGACCCCAAATTGCGTGGCCAGTACACGGTCGAAAGCTGTAGGCGTTCCCCCGCGCTGGATGTGCCCAAGCACTGTTTCGCGGATGTCTGCAGTGCATCCGGCGGCTTTTAGCTGCCAGGAAAGTTGGTAGGCAACCCCGCCCAGTCGCAGGTTTTCGTAGCCTACTTCGGTGGCTGCTCTGGCAGTGATGTTGCCTTCTTTGGGTTTTGCGCCCTCGGCAATGACGACGTGGGCAAATCCGCGCCCGTTGTCAAAGCGACTGTTGAGGCGGGCTGCTACTTTTTCTATATCGTAGGGAATTTCCGGAATGAGGCAGACTTCCGCGCCTCCTGCAATGGCAGTATGCAAAGCAATCCAGCCGGCATCGCGCCCCATGACTTCCATAATCATGACGCGGTGATGACTTTCGGCGGTGGTTACGAGTTTGTCGAAACTTTCGGTTGCAATTTGTACGGCTGTCTGAAAGCCGAAAGTATAGTCAGTAGCGCCAAGGTCGTTGTCAATCGTCTTAGGTACACCGATAACAGGTACGCCCAAATCGTACAGCGCTTTGCTGATGCGCTGCGAACCATCGCCGCCGATGCTGATAACAGCTGCAAAGCCCTGATTGCGAAGTAGTTGCACGAGTTCTTGCGAGCGGTCAATACTTGTCCACGAGCCGTCGGGATTTTTTACCGGCCAGTTGAAAGGCCCGCCTTTGTTGGTCGTTTTAAGAATAGTGCCGCCGCGCACGTGTATGCCTGCTACCGCTTTATTGTCTAACAAGACGATTTCCTGCGGCTCGCGCAGCATCCCGTTATAGGCTTCTATGCTGCCCCAAACCTCCCACTCGTTGGTTTGCGAGGCGCGTTTGACAATGGCGCGAATGACAGCGTTCAGGCCGGGACAGTCGCCGCCGCCCGTAAGTACGAGTATTTTCTTTTTGCCGGACATAGCAAATGGCTTGTTTGAATAACTGCGCCAATATAGCTATTTTCTGTTGTGCTGATGAGTCTTAGGCAGTGAAGAAGTAATAAACGTTGGCAATTACCTGTGAGATCAGAGTGCCTGAGGCAACGGAGGCTGCCAGCCCGATCAGCTCCCTCTTGATTACCGCTACTTTATCCTCGTGTGAAATAAAAACCTTGATACCTGTAATAACCAAGTAGAGTAGGCACAGACAAATTCCGATAATCATTGTTCGATTCATGCGCTCGTTGATGCTTTGGTTGGAAGTGGCAGCGCTGGAGATGATCTGCTGATCGGTCATGTCGGCAGGAATGCCTTTTTTTATCAATTCTGCGGTTAGAAACTCATACGAAGGGCCGATTGGATTGCCGTATTTGGCAATATTTCGGTTTTCTGCTGAAATTTTATTGATCGGGTTGCCTTTGTCGCGTATGCGTTGCTTAAGATAGTTGCGCTCTAAGACAGCCCACCGCGCTACCATTTCGGGCGATTCATTGGATAATTTTTGCATAGATTGGTCGTACAAGGCTGCTACGCTGGCTTCGTATTCGCCGCGAAGTACGCCTTCATGCCATAAAACAATGCCGACGTAGGCGATGAATCCTTGCAGGATCAGGTAGAGTAACTGTTTATCCGATAGCTTATTGCTTTTCATGCACAACTATTTAACAAAACAAAATTAGGGTACGCGCAGTACAATTTGGTGTAAGAGTTGCGGCAAATTGTACAAAAAATCAATCTTATGCAATCAAATAAGTTCTTATGCGCATCTGTGATGTTTGTTTTATCACTTTTCTTCAGCGGCAGCCTCGCCGCGCAAACCGGAAAAATCATCGTAGAGGTCAGTAATCTGCGCACCAACTCCGGAAAAGTGCTGGCAGCCATCTATCCGAGTGAAAAAGGCTTTATGAAAGATGAGAAATCTGCTTTGGCTACTGCACAGGCGGTAGTTTCAGGAAACACTGCAAAAATTATTTTTGAAGTGCCTTACGGGGAATATGCTTTTTCGCTGTTGCACGACGAAAACGGCAACGGCAAGATGGATACCAATATGCTGGGTATTCCCAAAGAGGGCTATGCCGCGTCTAACAATGCCAAAAACTCGCTGGGTGCGCCTAAGTACGCAGATGCCAAATTCAAGTTAGACAAGCCCGAAATCAGGCAGCAAATCCAGATGATTTACTGGTAAGTTGGCGGCTTTTGCAGACTTGATGCATCTTTGCGGCAATTAGAAACACCCAATCACTCATGCTGATGAAAAAATCACTGCTGTTAGGGCTGATGCTGTTGGGTTTAGCGCTGCGCATAGAAGCGCAAAGCCTGAGCCGGCGCGGAATGGCGCTACCCGAAGCGTATCAGTTTCCACAGAAAAACACCTTTACGATTCTCAATTGGAACGTAGAACATTTTGTTGATGCCTTTGACAATCCCTACATCCGCAACGAGCGCGAAGATGTGAAAGATGCTAAAGCGCAGGAGGAGGTGAAGCAAAAGATAGCGATGCTCGTCAAAGCCCTGCGCGAAGCCGATGCTGATATTGTTGTGTTGCAAGAATTTGAGAGCGTAGCTTTCCTACGCCAGATCGCCCGCGAGCATCTCGCCGACATGGGCTACCAGTTTTTTGCAGGCGGAGAAAGCCCCGACTGGTACATGAACGTGGTGATTATGAGTCGCTACCCGATGGGCATGACCTACAGTTTTCGCAGCCTCTACACGCCCCTTCTGGGGATAACAAACAAAGACGGTCAGCCGCGCACCCAAATCAACATCAACTCAAGGATCGTAGCGCAGGAAATTTTCATTCGTCCCGATTATTCCTTTGTTCTGACAGGCGTACACCTGAAAGCGGGGCGCAACGAGGAGGATATTGCTACGCGCATGGGGCAGATTCAGGCGATTCAGTACCAGCTGCAGCAGCTTACCAAGCGCAACAAACGCCTGCCTTTGGTGTTTGCAGGAGATTTCAATGCA
This sequence comes from Rhodoflexus sp., assembly GCF_053489755.1. Classification (NCBI taxonomy): domain Bacteria; kingdom Pseudomonadati; phylum Bacteroidota; class Cytophagia; order Cytophagales; family Thermoflexibacteraceae; genus Rhodoflexus; species Rhodoflexus sp. The sequence continues at coordinate 94,885 of NZ_JBRCHD010000045.1, read as the reverse complement.
CTGGAGGGCAGCCGCGAAATGAACGAACTGCTGCGCAAAGACAACCCTTTGAAATGGCAGGATCCATGGCAAGGTAAAACCGTATTTACGCATACGTCAGACAAGCCCGAACGCCGCTTTGATTACATTTTGGTTAATAAAACCATGCAACCTTTGGTGCGACCTGAGTCTGCGACTATTGGCGGATTGCTGAAAGACGATCCTGCGGCGCAGCGCGCCATCAGCGACCACATGCCTGTGCGGGTAACATTCAATGTTCCTACCCGATAGCAATTTTATACTTTAACAAAAAGTCCCTTCAGCGAATCGCCGATACCGAGTGCCGACAAAACGCCGTTGATGCTGTTTTTTGCCAAGGCCATCAGCGGGTTGCTTTCAAACGACTGTCGGAGGCGCTCATCGGGGCTGGTCGGGGCTACATAGACCGGCGGCGGCTCAGGTGCAATACCGGAGCTGTCGCTGTTTTTTTGTGCTTTATTGCGCAGGCTGCTTCTGAAACGCATCGGGCTGATGCCTGTCGTCCAGACCCTCACTTTGCGAAAGCCTATTGATTGCATGAGGCGCTCGAGCGTCGCAGGGGTGTAATAAGACAAGTGTTCGGGATAGGCAATAACGTTGTAATGTTCTTTGAGGTAGTAGCGCAGCGTGGAATTGAAGTTGGGCGTTGTGATATAGACCAATCCGCCTTTGCGCAACAGTTGATAGAACTTTGCCATCTCATCACGTGGCTGGTTGATGTGTTCAATCACCTCAAAAGAAGTCAGAATATCGAACGATTCGGGCGCGTACAACTCAGGATTGAGTGCGCCTTTCTGCATGGCAATGCCCTTTGCAGCACAAATCTCTACGGCGCGGTCGGTGTATTCTGTGCCATGTACCTCCCAGCCCTTAGTTTTGGCTGTTTCCAGAAAGTAGCCGACGCCGCAGCCCACGTCGAGCAGGCGGTTAGTTTGCCGATAAGGTTCCCAACTTTGCAGCAGTTCTTCGTAGCGCCTGACAGTCAGCGGCGAAAGGTAGTCGTTGCGTCCGTAGCCTTCGTAGTACGCCTCCAGCTCCTGCGGCGAAGGGATTTTTTGAGCAAAGACAAAGCCACAGTTCCGGCATTGCACTAAGTAATCTTTGGCATAATAGCGTTCCAATCGCTTCAGGTGCGGACTTCGGCAAACAAGACAAGACGTATGCAAGGCTTCCATAACGAACTAAGAGTAGCCAAAAATAGGAGAATTTAGGTTGCGATCTTGTAAACCTTGTGTATTTTGCACAGCAGCCAAGTGTACATATGTGTGAACATTTACCTTACATTATCCGCCACGCTACCGAACGCGACACGCAGCACCTGTGGCAACTGATGCGCGAATTAGCCGTTTTTGAGCATTATATTGATCGTTTTCAGGTAACGGAGGAAATCATCCGGCAGCAGGGATTTGCCAAAGAGCATCCCGACTTTCGCGCATTGGTGGCCGAAAATCTGCATACCAAAGAAATAGATGCAATGGCGGTTTACTACTTTATTCCGTTTACGACTACTGCACGTCCTACGCTGTTTATCAAGCAGTTTTATGTGCGCGAGGCGCTGCGCGGTAAGGGCATCGGCAAAAATCTGATGAAAGTTCTTTGCAGCGAGGCACATAACGCCGGTTGCGATCGGATGAGCTGGAAAGTAGCTAAGTGGAACAAAGCCGCTATCAGTTTCTACGAAAATGCAGGGGCGAAGCAAAACAGCGACTGGCTCGATTTTGAGTTAGCGATTGGATAGATATAGTCCATGCAGCATCGGATACTTAACTTTGCAGCCGTTTCAAACTTTTTCGCATATCATCCATGCAACTCACATTTGACCGCAAAAATTACAGCGCCGATACGCTGATTCATTTGTATAAAAATCTGGTAAAACCTCGCATGATTGAGGAAAAAATGCTCGTGTTGCTCCGGCAGGGCAAAATCAGCAAGTGGTTTTCCGGCATCGGGCAGGAAGCTATTTCGGTGGGCGCTGTCTGCGCGCTGTCTGCCGATGAGTACATCCTCCCCATGCACCGCAATCTGGGCATTTTTACCGGGCGCGGTATAGATTTGGGGCAACTGTTTGCACAGTTTCAGGGCAAAAAATCGGGCTTTACCAAAGGGCGCGACCGTTCCTTCCACTTTGGCAGCAAGCCGCACCACATCGTCGGGATGATTTCGCACCTCGGCCCGCAGCTTGCCATTGCCGACGGCATCGCACTTGCCGACGTGTTGCAGCAAAATAAAAAAGCTACCCTTGTATTCACAGGCGACGGCGCAACTTCCGAAGGCGATTTTCACGAAGGCGTAAACGTTGCTGCCGTTTGGGATTTGCCTGTCATTTTCGTAGTGGAAAACAACGGCTACGGGCTTTCTACGCCCAGCAGCGAACAGTTCCGCTGCAAGCAATTCATTGACAAGTGCATCGGATACGGCATTGAAGGCGTAAAAGTGGACGGCAACAACGTGCTGGAAGTTTATGATGCCATCCTCCACATTTTGGAAGACATTCGCCAAAACCCGCGCCCAATATTGCTGGAAGCCATCACGTTTCGTATGCGCGGACACGAAGAGGCTTCGGGCACAAAATACGTTCCGCAGGAACTATTTGAAGAGTGGGGCAAAAAAGACCCCGTAAGCAATTATGAGCAGTATTTACTTGCCGAAGGCGTACTTGCACAGGCAGATGTGGACGCTATCCGCGCTGAAATTCGCGAGGAAATTGAGCGTGGCATCGCCGTAGCCTTCGCCGAACCCGACCCCGTTGCTGATACAGCCGAAGAACTGGCCGACATGTACGCGCCCTATGTTCAGCAAGTAGTTGCGCCAACCAATGCGGGGGCGGACAAACGCTTCATTGATGCGGTACAGGACGGTTTGCGGCAGGGCATGGAGCGCTGGAATAACCTTATATTAATGGGGCAGGACATCGCCGAGTACGGAGGCGCATTCAAAGTTACTGAAGGCTTTGTGCGGCAGTATGGTCGCGCACGTGTGCGCAATACTCCGCTTTGCGAAAGCGCCATCGTCGGAACTGCGCTGGGGCTGTCTATTAAGGGGTATAAGAGTATGGTAGAAATGCAGTTTGCCGATTTTGTTACCTGTGGATTCAATCAAATTGTTAATAATCTTGCCAAAATCCACTATCGCTGGGGACAAAATGCCGATGTAGTGGTGCGGATGCCGACCGGGGCGGGAGTCGCCGCCGGACCGTTCCATTCCCAAAGCAACGAGGCGTGGTTTACGCACACACCCGGGCTGAAAGTCGTTTATCCGAGCAATCCCTACGATGCCAAAGGTTTGCTGCTGGCAGCGCTGGAAGACCCGAACCCCTACATTTATTTTGAACACAAAGCCATGTACCGCTCCATTACGGGGGCAGTTCCCGATGGTTTCTACACCGTAGAAGTAGGCAAAGCGGCAACCGTACAAAGCGGCAACGACCTGAGCATTGTTACCTACGGCATGGGCGTACACTGGGCGCTGCAAATCGCCAAAGAAATGCCCGATGTGTCCATTGAAATCATTGATTTGCGCACCTTGCTGCCTTGGGACAAAGAAGCCGTTGCAGCAACTGTCAAAAAAACAGGCAAAGTGCTGGTTTGCCACGAAGATTGCCTCACAGGCGGCATCGGTGGCGAAATTGCCGCATGGATAGCCGAGCACTGCTTTGAGCATCTGGACGCTCCCGTGATGCGCGAAGGCAGCCTTGACACCGCCGTTCCGTTCAGCCCGACGCTGGAGCAGAACTTCCTGCCCAAAGGTCGGATGCGCGACAAAATCAAAGCGCTGGCGGCGTATTAACACGCTGATACAGGCAGACGGCGCAGGTTTTTGCGGATTGTTGTTAATGAGGCTGTCCAAAAAAGACGAATGTAGCACAGACTTCTGTCTGTAGCTATTTGATTATCAGGTAACTAACAAATGACAGACTAAAGTCCGTGTTACTTTTTGGACAGCCTCAGTATCCATTGCGGTCTGCACCCTGCGGGTCTGACTATGGTTAAATTTATATGCTCTCATAACGCCATGAACATCAGGATTGCCCCGCCCCTTGCCTTTCACGAGTTGGGGCAACGCAGCAACAACGAAGATTACATTTTTCCGACGGTGGGTACTGCCACCGCTGCGGATCGCTTGTTTATCGTCTGCGATGGGGTCGGCGGGGCTGCCAAAGGGGAAGTAGCCAGCCGCCTTGCCTGTGAAAGCATCAGCCGCTTTTTTGCGAAACACTGCACAGGCGTTTCCGATGCAGCGCTTGTGCAACAAGCGGTTGCCGCTGCTCAAGAGATGATTGACAGCTACATTGCCGCGCACAGCGAGGCGGAAGGCATGGCAACTACGCTCACGCTGCTGCATCTGCACGCGCAGGGCGCAACGGTGGCACACATTGGCGACAGCCGCGTATATCACATCAGAAAAGATAATATTATTCACAAGACAAGCGACCACAGCATGGTCAATGAATGGGTGTCGCTGGGTATTATTACGCCTGAAGAAGCTATTAATCACCCGAGCCGCAACGTCATTACCCGTGTGCTGCATAGCACTGCTATCAGCAAAGTAAAAGCTGATGTTCAGGTGATTACAGACTTACAGGCAGGCGATTACTTTATGCTGTGCACCGATGGCGTATTGGAAAACCTGAGCGATGCACAACTGCTGCAAATTCTGCAAAAAGACGCGACGCACAGTGAAAAAATGGAAGAAATTCGCCGTAAAGGGCTATCAGGCAGTCGGGATAATTTTTCAGCCTATCTGATTGCTATTGAGCAGGTTACAGATGATGAGACGCCCATTCCGCCTCAGAAAGAGAAGGTTTCGTTTTTCAAAAAGTAGCTGTGGTTTAAGTAGGATGCTTTTTATGTCTGAAATAATCAAAAATACGAGAGAGTTGCTCTTCGGAAAATTCCTTGCCGTAGTAGCGTTTAAACACCTCTATTTTAAGTTCGGTTGCACTTAGGTTCGGTTTTTTTTGCAAGATGCTGTTTTCCACTACCTTGCGGGTAAACTCAATCATGCGCATACCTTCTTCAAAACGCTGTTGCGGTGTCATACGCATTACTATTTCCAGCTGCTTCTTGCGCATTTCGGGTGTGGTATCGTCCATGACTACAATAAGTTAAAGGTGTTGAGCTTAAGTTGATGAATCCAAAATTTGAGGTACTCTGTATCTACATCATCGTTAGCAAGCAGGTTTTGGATATCTTCTTTTTGCCTGTCGCTTTGTAAATCCTGTATCCAAATCAGCTTGGACAAGATTAAATCTTCCAAAGATACTAACCAAACATCTACTCCGAGTACGTTGGTTCTTTGCCGCCGCTCAAATTCTTTGATTCGGTATTCGCTATTTTTTCTAACAATAAAGTCTACTTTGTAGCCTGTTTTGTAATCAATGATGTTAAACATACCCTTTCTTACAACTTCCTCTTCTACTGTAGCCTGGTGGCAGTAATAGTTTTGCTGAAATGCCATTACAAATTTGGAAATATGTTCAGGCATAAGTTCTATAACTATATCGATATCTCGTGTCATGCGAGGGGTCGTATAAGTGATAAGGGCAATACTTCCGGACAACATATACGGAATTTCTAATTGTTCTAATCTGGTAACAGTATCTTTAAGCGTATCGATCATGTATCAGCATATTTGGTATGCGAATATATAAAATAACAGGCTGCAACAGGAATCAGTGCTAATTCCGCCTCTCCAGCACCCATTTTCCGCCTACCTTTGCGAAAAAACACCTAGAACATGACCGAACCACAATACCATCTCTTTCCCGTAGAGCGGCTGCGGGCTTTTACTGTTGAAACATTCCGCTATTTTGGCGTGCCGCAGGCTGATGCGGAATTGGCTGCCGAAGTACTTGCTGCTGCTGACCTGCGCGGCATAGATTCGCATGGGGTAGCGCGTTTGCACACCTATTTTGACATGCTGCAATTAGGCAGGATTAACCCTAAGCCTAATATTCGCATTGTGCGGGAAAAATTGTCAACAGCAACTGTGGACGGCGACAACGGACTTGGGCTGGTTGTCGGTCCGAAAGCCAACGAAATCGCAATGGAAAAAGCCGAAAAAGCAGGTTCGGGCTGGGTGAGCGTTTGCAATACCAATCATTACGGCATCGCGGGCTATTATGTGCTGGAAGCCCTCAAGCGCGATATGATCGGCTGGGCTATGACCAACTCAACCAAACTCGTTGCGCCGCTATGGGGTGCGGAGCGCATGTTGGGCACTAACCCGATTGCCATTGCTTTTCCTGGACTGGAAGAGCCGCCGATTGTGATTGACCTTGCGACCAGTGCGGCTGCCTACGGCAAAATCGAAATTGCCAGACGAGCAGGAAAACCTGTTCCCGAAGGCTGGATCATTGACAATCAGGGAAATATGAGCACCAACCCGATGGATATGATCAACGGCGGGGCGCTGCTGCCGCTCGGCTCCGACCGCGAACACGGAGGACACAAAGGCTACGCACTCTCGGCGATGGTAGATATTCTTTGCTGCGTGCTTAGCGGCGCTAACTGGGGGCCTTTTGCGCCGCCTTTTGCGCTGCGTCAGGAAATTCCCACCCGTTCGGTAGGCAAGGGCATCGGACACTTCTTCGGAGCGATGCAGATTGATGGCTTTATGGACGTAGAGGAGTTTAAACGCCAAATTGACGATTGGATTCGCACATTCAGGGCTACCAAGCCTGCACCGGGTACAGGAGGCGTACTTATCCCTGGCGATCCTGAACGCGAAGCCGAAGCTATCCGCAGCAAGGAAGGTATTCCACTTATTCAGGCAGTGGTGGATGACCTGCAAGATATTTCGCGCCAGACAGGTATTCCATTGTAAAACTGCCAAAGGTTTTATTTCCTCACATCTGTTATCAACTTGCCGCTTTCGTCCCACTCGCGGCTTGTATAGGGTTGTGTTGTGTCGTCGTGTGGGCGGCGCGGATAGATGATCTCTTTCCTGCGCGGGTTGTGGTCGCGGTCGTAGTACTCTGTCCATCTGCCAGTTTTACAGCCTTCTGTGTACTGTCCGCGTGCTGCTATTCGTCCGCTGGGATAGTAGGCAATGTAGGTACCATGTTTGAGGCCGTGCTGCAAGGGGACAATTTCTTTGATCCTCTGGTTGCCCTTTGCATCGTTTTCATAGACCACTTGGGCATCTTTTGCCATGCCTTTGTTGAAGTAGAGTTTCTCTAAAAGGACGAAATTTTTGTCAAATTTTTCCCATCTGCCATGTTTAGCGCCCAAATAGAAACTGCCTTCTTCGTAGGTTTGGTCGCCCTTGATCTTGACGTAAGGGCCATGCAACAGGAGAAAATTTTCTTTGTCGAAAGTGGTCATCCCTGTTTCCAGCGGGTTGCGCATGGTGATTTTACCTGTTAGCTTGTTGTAATAATAAAGCTCGTCAATATTGGCAGGGGGCGTTTGAAATTCTTTCACATAGTGGAATTTTTCGATGAAGCCGCTTGTATGGCGGATAAACATGCGATAAACTTTGATACCCTCGAACGTACCTTTTTCTGCTGTTAATTTCTGTGCTTTGGGCATCAACTGTGTGTTGCTCTTGCTTTTCTTGCTGCCGCTGATTTCGCTGAAGAGCGCCATTAAATTGCCTACGGTGCTGCCGTCGCTTTTAGTTTTGAGGTCTATGGTTGGTACTAAATCTGTTTCTACTACTCTGTCCAACGAGGCTGTAGCGTTATCAGTGGGTTGTTTGCGGCTCGCGGGCTGTTCGGGTTGAGGTTCGGCTACTGCTACTGCCGGTTTGTTTTTTTCCTCTACCGGCTCTACTTTCTGTTGCTTGGGTTGCTGTTTGGCTGCCAGTTTTTCCTTTGCTGCTGCTATTTTGGCTGTTTTTGTAGCTTGTATCTCCTCAGCTTTGCGTTGGGATGCTGCTGCTTTGGCGGCGGCTTGTTCTTTTTTGGCAACTTGTTTGGCTGCTGCCCGTGTTTTTTTATCCGCTTCTTTAGCAGCAGCGCGGGCAGCTTCCTGTTTGAGTTTTTCTTTGCGCATGGCTTGCTCCTGTCGAATTTGGGCGGCTCGCTGCGCACTGCTCTTATCGCGTTGGGCAAAAACAAAGAGGGGAAAGACACCAATCAACAGTACTGCTACCGCAACTTTAAATATCAACGACAAACTCATCTTTAAAGAATTACTTTTTTGCTACCAATAAATGTCCAAAAATTATTCCAAAACTTACATCACTCGTCGCCGTCTTTCTCGATGGTTTCCTCGTCGTCCTCGTCGGAGGCAACATCTTCTATCGGTCCCTGTTGGAGGTAAATCTGACGGAACGTATTGACGAAATTCAGGCGTTCAGATTTTTCGGCCAGTTTAAATTTGTCTTTGGATTTGGGATCGGCAATTTTTTTGTTCAGATCCTCGTCTGAGGTAAGTATTTTAACATCGTTGTCTTGATAGCTGAAGTAGTACCAGCGTCCCTTGCTGACTTGCAGATAGATGTTACACACCTGTTTGCTGGCCATCGGGATTTCTATGTAGCCGTCTATTACAAGGTTGATATTCTCCTTGAATATGTTGGACAAGTGAATCTTGCCTTTGCTGTAGAAGGCACGTTGTTTTTCCGACCAGTTCATATTGACATTGTGCATGACCAGAGGAAGCGGCAATACATCCGAAATTTCGGCTCGTCCGCGTGTGATGCGGCGCTGGAAGTCGTCCAGATCGGATTTTGAGATAATATTTGCCAATTTGTAGAGTAGTTCCTCATTATTTGGGATAGCTGTTTCGTCCAAATCAACTTGCTTTTTGATGTGGCGGGCAATGTCTTTGAAAATATCGCCTTTTCCTTCTTCTAAGCGGATGGCCATGAGTGCCTGCATCGAGTAGTTGTTCTGATTGTATTTGGCGCTGCCTTTGGCTGCGGCAAGGATAGCAAAGCGGTTGTCGGGTTTGACGAACTCTATTTTGCCTTCAAATTCTGCAATGCCTTTCGATCGGCTGAATCCGAAGCGATTGCCGACGTAGTTTTCTTTCCTGCCCTTGGTTTCTGTGATACGCATGTCGCCCTCCTGCCGTTCGATGCCGTTCTGTGTACCAAAAATTGCCCGGTCATTCTTGTTTTGGAGCGGTGCACGGTAGATAGCATAGATATTTTTGCTGCGTTCGTTGATGAAAATACCTGCTCCGACTATCTGATTTTGCACCTCTTCAATGGTTGGTACGGCAATATCGGATACGCCCTTGGCAGGAAACCAGATCTGGCTTTCTTCGTCTTCCAGATAGCGGTACTCGCCATTGAAGATAAGGCTGGCACTGTCGCCGCGCATCATTACCTCGCCTCTGAAAATAGTACCGGCTTTCCAGATCAGCTGTTCATCCTCGCTGATTTTAGTTTTGGTTTTGGTCAGGATCGCTTCGCGATTGCTGTTGCGCTCGTAGAGTCCGGGATTGAACTGCATGGGAATTTCAAAGACCTTGTCTTCGTCATTTTTGTAGTCGTAGATAGCCTCGCCGCTGTACTCGTGTTTAGAGAAGACTCTGATATTGCCTTTGCGCAATTTGTGGTATTGATTTTCTGCCTGTACAACTACCTGACAATCTAACAATGGCTCCATATCGCCTTCGGGGAGAATTTTGACTTTATTGCCGGCGGGTATGATATGGGCATCTACCGAGAAAATTTCAGGCACACCATCAACATTCAGGAAATAGGTTTTCAGGTCGTAGATAGCGCTTGCACCTTTAAAGGAAAGCCCTTTGCGTTTGGGATCGGTAGAAGTGAAGACAGAGTTATTCAAATTATCGTCGCCCTCCGGCATATTCATCTGCACGTTATTGTTGTCAAAGTTCCAGATCGCGCTACCCAGCGAGGTTTTATATTTCGTGTAGGGGAATCTGAAACTTTGTTCGCCTGCAACCTCAGTTTCGATCTTGGCTTTTCGTTCACTGCCGAGATCATAGTCTATCCGCACGTTTGTTGCAAGCATAGCAGGGTTGTCTGCATTGCCGTTTACTTTGATTTTGAAGTATTCGGCGTGTCGGGCTACATAACCATCCATTCGGAAGGCGAAATCGGCAGATTTGGCGATAGCGCCCTTGTTATCAATAATTCCGTTGCCTGCCAGTATTTTGGGAGTGAGCGTTAGCGTGCCTTTGAAAGTAGAGCGCTGATCTTCGCGGGTTGTTTCGCCGTACATGCGGAAGGGCTGGTTGACCGTGTCGGTGGTGGTGAGCATCATGCTGTCTTGCCTTGCGAGCCACTTGAGTTGGAAGTCGGTCATGTCAACAGCGGGGTAGCTGGTGCCTAAGTATTCACCCGCAAGAATGCGCCCTGAGTTGTGCTCTTTGCGGCGATTTTTGGCAGCTTCGCCCATGGTAGTTACCGAGTCGGGGTAGTACATAAAGTCTGCTGAGTTCAATTCTGCTGACAGGTAGCTGATGTTGCCATTGCCGCGAATACCGTCATTGTTGAGTACGATTTGGCCTTCAAAGTAGCCGGTAGTTGGCCTTGGAGTGCCGATAGAATCAGTGTAGAGTGGATAGCCTTTTGGGAATTTGTCGAGATTTTTGGAAGTTTTATGTACGAAACCAAAAGAACCGTCGCGCTGTTGGCTAATGGTTTCCTGAAAGTCGGGGAAGATACCTTCGGTCTTGAAAGTACCGTCGAATCGTTCGGCCCCTGCCGCCCGATCGCTACCCTTGAGGTTGAAGGCATCCATATCGAATCTGACGCGGTCTTTGTAGGATTGACTGCCCTCGATCTGGCTGCCCTCGAAGGCAATGTAAGCGCCTGCACCTGCCCTGAATTCGGGATAGCGGTCGTTGGGTTCGTTAGCATAGCGCCGCATTTGCCCTGATCGGTTTTTGGGATTGGCTACGTAGAGTACGCCGCTGGCTGCCTGAATCTTGTTTTGCATCATCAGCACCTCGTCTCTTCTCGTTTTTTCATTCCTGACCATTATTACAAAGCCAAGCGAGTCGCGCTGTGCCATGACGATGGAATCTACCTTGGGCATATCTACCAGAAAACTGTCGTAGCTGAAGCGCATGTCTTGTCCATAGTAAAGGTCTTTGATGCGCTTGCGTTTGAGGATTTCTACTTTGCCACTGACGAGTATTTCGCGATTTTGCCGGATGCGGACGGTACTGTCGGCGGGCCAAGCCCATACCCCCTCGCGGGAGTCTTCGTCCCTGCTTTTAGTGCGCTGGGCGTTCTGTGTATCGTACTGGTCGGGTTCGGTAGGTCGCCAGATCGGGAAGATCGCCACTCCCTTTACGTTCATTTCGTTATTAGACAGGTTGAGTACGATATTTTTTCCGTCTTCCGTAATAGATCTAAGTTCGAGGTTGTCGTAGTCCACCTGCCCAAGGCTGGCGTTAGCGTACAAAATTGCCTTTCGCTTGAGTTCTATCCAGTCTGTGCTATCGTCGTAGCTAAGGAAGCCCATTTTGTCCATGCGCTTCATGGCAAGTCTTACGTTGCGCACAGGTATTTTGGAAGCATCTGCAAGTTCGAGGGCGGTAAAGTTATTGCTCTTTACCCGTTTGGCATGTGCAACGGCAATTCCTACAGGATTAAAAGTTGATTTCATGCGCACTTCCTGCGTGTAGACCATGTCAGAAAAATAGTCAAGCGAGCGGATGTAGAGCGCAACGCGGTTGGTATCGGAAACATTTTTGTTCGATACGGTTAGGTCTAAGATCATGCTGTCCTGCGTTACGTCCCACGTGAGGCGGTCGGCATACATTTCTACCTTGTGGTAGGTGTCTATGAACGGCGCCATTCCATATTCGCGGCGTTCTTTGCGGGCAGAAAGTTTACCTGCGCCATGGTTGTAGCGCAGCATCACTCCGGGATGCGTAACAGAGTCCTGTCCATTGTTCAGATAAATTACCACTTCCGATGCAGGGTTGGCTAAGGTGCTGTCTGTAAAGTTGAAGTTGCGGCGCGAGGCAGCCCGAAATTTTAACTCACCGTTCTTTTTGATAAAAACAGTAGATGGGCGGTTGCTGAAATTAGCACTTGAAAAATTCCGCCCGATGAGGCTGAAACCACCGATATATTCAACATCTTTGGCGATCCCCTTGACAGGAATATTGGCATAGTAGGATTGGAAGCGTGGGTAAGTAGCTTTTTCGCGCTGTGCGACGCGCTGGCTGTTAAACTCATACACACCCAATACGACGGAGTCTGTTTTGGCAGGGTAGCTCAGGCGGGCAAACTCTGCTTTGAGCGTAGGGCGACGCACATCGAAATGGTATTCGTCGAAAGTACAGGTGATTTCGTTGGCAGGTAGCCCAACGCGCGTCCAGTCTGTTTTTCCGCCTTTGCCGATAAAGCGGGTTTGCATGATAAAGAGCCTGCCTTCTGTTCCTCTGATTGTTAGCGTATCGGCAGAGGTGCGGATTGTCAGGTCTGTTGGCTCAATTTTGATGAATCCACCGCCAAGTACAGGCATTTGCGGTTTTTCAAAAATAATAGCCGTCTGTCCCGGACGCATTCTTTTGGAGGGTTCAGGTGCAACCTCGGGTTCGGAAGTATCCCAACCACTGCTGTTGTCCCAGTTGCTGTCGTCCCAGGGGTCAGCGGCAGGTGTCGGGTTTTGTGCGACCGGCTCTTCCTGTGGCATCCATTCTTCGGTATCGGGTGGTGCGGCTGTTCGGTCGCCTGTTTTAGCATATTCAAAGCTGAATTTAGTGGTCATGGGTATGCTGACGGTAGAGGCTGTTGATTTGTACATCACTCCTTCTGCGAGGAATTGCTTGAGAATAGTCAGCATTCGCATCAAGGCTTCAGAGGCATATTTTTTCTCCTCGGCTGTTGCTTCAATCATAGATAGCATTGCCGCTTGCTGATCTGCGGGCAGTTTCCGATCTCTTACTGCAATAGTAGAGCAGATGAGCAGATTTTCTATATGGGTAAGAAAATTAGGATTCTTGAGTTGAATATTGCGGGCGATATTAAAAAGCTTTGTTTTTTCTGCGGCTGCCATTTGTCCGTCCCAGATGGGCTGGAAATTGGTCAGGGTTGTTTTGGCAGTTGGGCTGGTCGAACGTTGGTAGAGTACCTCCAGATTGCCAATAAAGCTGCCTTCTTCTTTCAGCGCAATAGACTGCGCATGAACAGCGCCGGCAGCTATGCCAAAGCAGCAGATGAGTAGCCAACGATAAAGCACAAATTTTCCCATAAATAATTCAACTTGTTTTGGTTCAATAACGCATTATTGTTTTGCGAATTGCAGCGCTGTCCAACTGTTTTTCTCGCTCATGCGTTCTCTTTTCAGTCCTTGCAATTGGCAGGCAGCCTCTACATAAGCAACATCCCTTGTGTAAAAGCCGCTAAGGAGCAATTTACCACCATGTGCTAGTAGCGAGGCATATGCAGGAATCTCTGCCAGCAATACACTCAGGTTAATATTAGCAAAAATCAGGTCATAGTAGCCCGAAGGGCGGCTACAATCTGCTACTGTACCCACGTAAGTGTTTATCCGTACGCCGTTGAGTTGGGCATTTTCGTTAGTACTTTCTACCGACCAGTTCTCAATATCGCATGCATCGGCTTGTATAGCGCCTTTTTTCAGCGCCAGAATTGCCAAAATACCCGTTCCACATCCAAAATCAGCTATTTTTTTGCCTGTACAATCCAGATCTAAGATCAGTGCCAGCATCTGTGAGGTTGTTTCGTGATGCCCTGTACCAAACGACATTTTGGGGGTAATCAGCAGGTCGTAGGGGTAAGGGAGTCCCTGGCTATTTGTTGGAGCAGTGTGAAATTCTGCCCGTACAATGCAACGGTCGTCCACTACCACAGGCTGATAGTTCTCCTCCCAAATCTGATTCCAGTTTTGTTTAGCTTCCTCCCGAATTTCCATGCGGATGTCAGCGCCGCCACTGTAGCGGCTGATAATCTGCTGAACAACTGTCGGGTTAAAAAGATCTGTTTCAACAGAGGTTTCAAATGCGCCACTTTCCAGATCCAAAAAAGTATCGAAGCCCGTCAGCGAGAGTTCTGCTTTGAGTATATCTGACAGATCTCCGGAAGCATATACGGTAAGGATGGTGTAGGACATGCAATTGATGATTAAATCCGATACAAACCTACAGCAATTTTTGGGCAAAGGGAATGCTGCACATCGGTAGATCTGAGTTTTTAGCTGTGCAGCCAAGGGCGCAGCAGTTTGTTTAGAAGAGGCAAGAGCACAAAAACCATCAGCGGTACAATAATGAGCGTCAGTACTAAAGTGCGCAGGGGTAGCACCTGAATGCTATTTACATAATCGCCAATGATGGAAAGGAGCAGTGTAAGGGTCGGGTAGATAGCTATCCATATAACGATAGCCGTTTTCCATCGGGGAACTTGTTGCATGTTGCCGGTAAAAAGTAATTTTTCAGAAAATATTTCATAATAGATAACAACCTGTCAATACGATTTGTTCAGTGTAGGCTGCTCAAGAAGTTCTGCGCGATTTTTAGATTTATCCACTTTTTCATCAAGTGCCTTCTCATGTACCCAACATGTGAGGCACAGTTTTCGTACAATACGACATATAATCATAAAAGACCTGCGGTAATGAAACGAATATTACTCTTTGGCGCTGTCAGCAGCCTGCTGCTCGGACTTATTGGCGCTACTTTTTGGTACCAAGAACTACAATATCTCTTGCCTACACCTGTACCCAAAGGCTATCGAATCGTCTCGCCGGGCGAGCTGGTAGCTTTCAATGAGCAATTACTTCCGCAACAGCACAAAAAGCCGATTGTGCTGCACTTCTTCAGCCCTTCCTGTCCTTGCTCGCGTTTTAACCTGCGCCATTTTGCTGCGCTGTACAAAACATACCGCAACCGGATAGATTTTTTTGCCGTAACGCCCGATGCACAGGACATAGAAAAAGCCAGAGGATATTTGCCGGAGGGTATAACTGTGATACACGATAAAGATGACCGACTGGCGCAGGCTTGCGGAGTCTATTCTACGCCACAGGCAGCGATTATCAGAACAGATAACACCTTGTTTTTCAGGGGTAATTACAATCGTTCACGCTATTGTACCGACAAAGCAACCAATTACGTGGAACAGGCATTAGTCAGTTTAATAAATAACCGCCCCTTACCTGCTTTCGACTCCTTAGCAACTATATCTTATGGTTGTGCGCTATCGCAATAATCAGTATCACAATAAGCAGTTGTTATTAAACTATTTGAAATGGAGAAGATTCACACTGTTGATGCTGTCAGTCTTTCTGATGCAGAAAAAAGAGAAATATTTAGCAAACTATACAGAAGGTCAGACAAGATTATCAACTATGTGCTGGCAGTTAAATTTCTCTTTGGGCTTGCTATTGCATCTTTTTATGATACTTGGCTCATAGCACTGATTGTAGGTGGGTCCTCGATAGGGCTTTATTACGCGGCTAAGTGGATTTATCCTGAAAAGAATCTATACCAATATGTGCTTAGCGCTATTTCTGCAATTTTTGCAGCACAGTTCATTTACCAGATGCACGGGCTTTTTGAGATGCACTTCTGGGTATTCATTAGTGCTACAGTTCTGATTACTTACCAGAACTGGCGCTTGCAACTGCCTCTCATTACAATCGTTGTGGTGCACCATGCCATATTTGCTTATTTACAGTATATAGGTATCAAGGAAGTTTATTTTACGCAGTTAGACTATATGGATCTGACGACGTTTATCTTCCATGGGCTGCTGGCTGCTACTGTAGCGGGTATTTCTGGCTTGTGGGGGCATATGCTGCACAAACAGACGCTTAAAGATGCCGCATATGCCAAAATTCTTGATGAACAACAATACGAGTTACTGGCGACTCTTGAGCGCAACGAGTCCTACATCGAAGAGATTAAACAGACATCTGAGGAGCTTTACGCTAGCAATGAGCGGATCTCGTATATGAACCAAATGCTGCAGAGACAGAATCAGAATGTGCAGGCGAGTATACAGTATGCCCAGCGCATACAAGAGGCGCTGCTGCCCGATGAAAAACGCATGCACGAGATATTCCCTCAGGCTGTAGTTTTTTACCGGCCCCGCGATATAGTCAGCGGCGATTTTTTCTGGGTCGAGGAAGTTGACGGAAAGAAGATTCTGGTCGTAGGCGATTGTACAGGGCACGGTGTACCGGGTGCTTTTATGAGCCTAATTGGTATCAATTTTTTGTACCAGATTATTAAAATGGATAAGATTATCTCGCCTGCGCTGATACTTGCACAACTACGGACAAGAGTTTACAAGGCTCTGAAGCAGGAAACCACCGGTAATCGGGATGGGATGGATGTCAGTGTTATTGTGATTGATCAGGAAGCCAAAAAATTACATTTTGCAGGAGCAAAAAGTGATTTGGTGATTTTTGATGACAAAGGTAATCAGCAGATCTTTAAGGGCGATAAAATCAGCATCGGCGGAAGCATTGGAAGGGAGGCATTTAATAATCACAGCATATGTATTTGCAACAAAACTTGCTTTTACGCATTTACAGATGGCTACAAAGACCAGATTGGCGGCGCTCAAAAGCGCAAACTCGGGATAAAGAACTTCAGAGAATTATTAGGGATTGTACACAATTTACCTGTCGATATGCAGGTAAATCAGTTTCAGACCTTCATTGATGAGTGGCAAAAGGAAAGCAACGAAAAGCAATTAGACGATATGCTTATTGTCGGTGTAAAACTCTGATCGTGAAAGATTGACGTATGTATACGAGACGTTGGCTTTACGACAATCAATCAGTGAAGTTCTCCATTGTATGTCTGGTGGATAACAGATTATCTGTAACGATTTGATTATCTGCAATCAGTTCGAGTAACTGCTCGATCGGCGGCATAACTCCGTCGTGGATAACGCGACGGGCACCTATCAGCCTGCGTCCGTAATAAGATTCCCAATTAACATTATTGACGTTATCAATCGTGATTCCGCGATTGGCAGCATGGATCATTACCAATTCTTCGCCTGCTTCAGAGATCACCAAAGCTGCATGATTGACTCTGAATTTGCCACGGCGATCTTTATTGCCAAAGAAAATCAGATCGCCTTTTCGGGCTTCTTCAATGGCTATCGGAGTGCCAAATACTGCCTGAGATGCAGAGGAACGGGGCAGCGAGTAGCCAAAACGACTCATGATGTAAGATGTAAAACCTGAACAATCAAAGCCTCTGGGGCCTTGTCCCGCACGGCGATAGGGTCTGCCAAGGTACTGCTTGGCGTAGAGAACGATACTGTCGCGGAGGGTTTCATAAGGATCGGGCAGCCATAGCTGCAAGGGAGTTCTGAAGGGAATGGGCTGCGGATTGGCAGCAATTTGGGGAAGTTCAAATTCCCACTTGATAGGAAGCGTGGGAAGCTCGGTAATAGTTACAGCAGCAGGTTGGGTAGACTTAACGCGCTTACCTAAGCTGTCCGGGCGATTCTTGACTAACAGTGCGAGCGGACTTGTTTGTGTACAACTTGTGAATGCAATCACTGATATACACAACACTGTCCACAGACCTCGTTGCAGTAAAATCATGCCTAATTATGTAGTTTGTTTCGTATAGCTTTGTGCCATCCGATCGCAAAAATAGCACGGATTTCCTAAAAACCTAATTTAAGCGACAATGAATCCTGAGAAAAAGTACTTTTTCAAGACAAAATTAGACAAAAGATGGTCAGATCTGGATGAGGCCCGTGTTGTGAATAACGCTAAGGTGATGACTTATTTCGAGGAAGTCCGCATTCGTTTTTTGAATCAGGTACTGTCGTGGGATTGGGAGCAGCACGGGCTGGTCGTTGCCAATGCAAATATCAACTACAGGCTCCCGATGACCTATAAAGGTGAGCTTTACGGCTTTTTACAATGTACACATATTGGCAATAAAAGTCTGACTTTCAGTAGTATGCTGGCCGAACAGAATGGTGAAGACTGGCGCATTACAGCCGATGCTACTTTTACATTAGTCGGTTTTGACTTTGTACACATGCATTCTGCGTACATTCCGGAGGAGTATAAAGCGCAGCTACAGGCCACTATGGGTGCTTAGCGGCATGCCTGATCAGCACATCCAACGGTACATATTGCAGCGTTTTTTCGTGCGTAGCTTCCAGTACGATGGGTGGCGCAACTCCGGCGCGATGAGCTTCTGCCCACCGCGAGGCACACAGGCACCATTTATCGCCTGCCTTTAAGCCCGGGAAACGGTACTCAGGGCGTGGGGTAATTAGATCGTTGCCTCTGCTGAGCGAAAATTGTAGAAACTCATCTGTTACAACGGCGCAAACGGTGTGTGTGCCCAGATCTTCTTCGCCCGTATGGCAACAGCCATTGCGGTAATAGCCGGTCAGCGGCGCTAAACTGCAAGGAATCAACCGACCCCCTAAAACGTTTTTAGACATGATGACAAGCGATTGAATAAATACTAACACACTATTCAATTAAGGCTACAATTATGGGCCACCACTTTACGCGCCATTTCCTTGGCTGTTTCCAAATTTTTTGCCTTAGGCGTGTATAAATTGCCGGCACTCATATTTTTTTGAAGGTCTTCTTGGTCATACATCAGTTCGAGGGTAATGTTGCCCATAGCGTAAGAAGACTCTAAAATTATTTCCGCTCTTAAGCCATTTTTAATGCAAGTGGGAAAATAGTATTTTTGAATCCAGTCTAAAAAATCAAGCGAAGCACTTTCCAGATAAGTATGATCAGAAATCATCGCTTTTATACCTTCCGCTTTGAAAAAATCCAAGGAAAACTGGCAGGCTTCAATAGCTTCGGGAAAATCTAACGACAAAAAACCTTTCCAATAAGCAAAAACTGTGTCATTGACTTCGTCTCTAATGTCGTAAATTTCTGCAAATGGGTTTTCAAAAACCTTTTTCATAATCGTATTGCTTGTTTGATTTAGTTTGACTGTGAATCTACAATTTATTCAGATGCTTTGCAATAAGAAAATTACAAAATCGCTCGATTAGTTAGTGCGCTTCTAACCAATTTTCTCCTATGCCAACCTCTACTTCGAGCGGCACTTCCAAAGTATAGGCTGATTCCATCAGTTCTTTCACTTTGGCGCGCATGATTTCCTGTTCGGGGCGGTACACGTCAAACACCAGTTCATCATGCACCTGCAAAATCATTTTTGACTGTATCCCGCTGTTCTTCAGCCAGTTGTGAATTTTAATCATGGCAATTTTAATCAAATCGGCAGCACTGCCTTGAATCGGTGCGTTGATGGCATTGCGCTCGGCAAAGCCGCGCTGGGTAAAGTTGCGGCTGTTGATGTCGCGCAGGTAGCGGCGGCGCTTGAGGATGGTTTCTACGTATTCGCGTTCGCGGGCGGTGTGTATCACGTCGTCCATGTATTGCTTCACGGCGGGGAACTCGGCAAAATAGGCATTGATCAGCTCGGTAGCTTCTTTGCGCGGGATATTGAGTCGCTGCGCCAATCCGAAGGCGGAGATGCCGTAAATGATGCCAAAATTGGCAGTTTTGGCGCGGCGGCGCATTTCGATGTCTACTTTTTCTATCGTAACTTTAAAAATTTTAGCAGCAGTTGCTGCATGAATGTCTCGCTTTTGCCGAAAAGCCTCTATCATAGATGCGTCTTTGCTAAACGATGCCATGATACGCAGTTCTATTTGGGAATAATCGGCCGACATAAGTACGTAGTCGGGGCTGCGCGGCACAAAAGCCCGACGGATTTCGCGCCCTTTTTCAGTGCGGATGGGAATGTTTTGCAGGTTGGGGTTGTTGCTGCTCAATCGCCCTGTGGCGGCTACTGCCTGATTGTAAGTGGTGTGGATCAGTCCGTCCTTAGGGCTTAGCAGTTGCGGCAAAGCATCCACATAAGTAGATTTGAGCTTCTGCAACTGCCTGAATTCTAAGATATGCTGCGCAATGGGATATTCAGCGGCTAATTGTATTAAAATTTCTTCGCCTGTGGCGTACTGACCTGTGGCGGTTTTTTTAGGCTTGTCAATTAATTTGAGTTTATCAAACAGAATATGCCCCAGTTGTTTAGGCGAACCGATGTTGAACTGTTCGCCTGCATCGGCATAAACTCTCTGCTCGGCAGCGCGAATATCCACTTCTAACTCCTTAGAATAAGCTGCAAGCGCCTCAGTATCAATGCGTACGCCTGCCCTTTCCATGTCTGTCAGCACTTGTACGAGCGGCATTTCTACCTCGTAGAACAGCTTTTCCAGCTCTTGTTTTTTGAGCAGCGGAGCAAATTTTTCGTACAGTTGTAAGGTGATGTCTGCATCTTCGGCGGCGTATTCGGTTATATCGGCGAGGGGTATTTCGCGGATAGAGAGTTGCTTTTTGCCGCGCATAGTCAGCTCGTTATAGCTGATGGTTTTGTAGTTGAGGTAGTTTTCAGCCATGATGTCCATGCCGTGCCTGCCTTCGGGTTCTATGAGGTAGTGCGCCAGCATGGTGTCAAAAAGTTCGCCTTTGACCTCTATCCCATAGTTGGCAAGCGCAATGAGGTCATATTTTAAATTTTGACCGATTTTGCCGATTTTTTCGTCTGAAAAGACAGGTTGAAATTCTTGCAAGACAGCGGCGGCAGCCTCTCGCTCTTCGGGAAGGGGTACGTAAAAAGCCTCGCCTTTGCGATAAGAGAAGGATAAACCTACAATTTCGGCCTCGTAGGCGCTTTCCGAAGTGGTTTCCGTATCAAAGCAAAAAGCCTTTTGCAGCGCTAGAAAGCGAATAAGTTGGCGACGCAATTCAGGTGTATCTACTGTGTGATAATCAACGGCTACAGTGCGGATGGTTTGTTTTTCTTGGATGGCAACAACTTCATCATCATGCGGACGTTCCTTTGCCGCAGCAGGCGAAGACCCTTCGAAGAGCATACCTTGTGCCGAGACCTTAGCGGCAGGCGCTATAGGTTTTTCCTGCCCTGCCTCTTCACCAAAAATGCGCTTTTTAATGGTGCGAAATTCCAACTCGTCCAACAGTTGCCTTAATTCTTCACCTTTGGTGATGTGCAGTTTGAGCCGTTCCTCATCGAATACTATGGGAACTTCTGTATCAATTTTTGCTAATTCTTTTGATATGCGCCCTTGCTCGGCAAACTGAATCACATTTTCTTTTTGCTTGCCTTTGAGTTTATCAGTATTAGCTAATAAATTTTCTAAAGTATCAAATTCGGCGATGAGTTTGGCGGCGGTTTTTTCGCCAATACCGGGAATGCCGGGAATATTATCTACTGAATCGCCCATTAAGCCTATAATATCTACAACTTGTTCTACACGCTTAATGCTCCATTTTTCGCAGACTTCTTTCGAGCCTAAAATCTCTACTCCATTGCCCATAAAGGCGGGTTTGTAGAGGAAAATATTTTCCTCAACCAGTTGCCCGTAATCCTTATCGGGGGTCATCATGTACACCTGAAAGTTGCGGCGGGCGGCAATTTTGGCAAACGTACCGATGATGTCATCCGCTTCGTAGCCGTCTAATTCTAAAACGGGAATATCCATCGCCCGGCACAGCCTTTTCACTAAGGGAATGGCTATGGTGATGTCTTCGGGTTGTTCCTGACGTTGGGCTTTATAGGCTTCAAATGCGTCGTGCCGAAAAGTAGGCGCTGACGTATCAAAAGCAACGCCCAAATGAGTGGGTTTTTCTTTGGTTATTACTTCCAATAAGGTATTGGTAAAGCCAAAAACGGCGCTTGTATTCAGCCCTTTGGAAGTGATGCGCGGATTTTTGCTCAGGGCAAAGTGAGCGCGATAAATCAACGCCATAGCGTCGAGTAGGAACAACTTTTTCATAGGGCAAAGTAAACAAAAAAACCTGTCGGCATTTATCATTGCCGACAGGTTTCATGGTTCTACGCGCCTCCAAAACGCTAACGAACGGTCATTCTGACAGAGGCTGTCGCGCCGCCTTTAAATAATACTTTGATAATGTACACGCCTGCCGCTCCATAGAAAGGCAAATAAGCGTCTTGGAGCGTCTGTTGCGGAACGTCTTCATAGACAAGTTGCCCTAAGAGGTTGTAAATCATTACGCGCTCTATTCTGTCAGCTTTCTCGTTCAGGTAGAATCCTTTGCCTATTTCGGCTGGGTTAGGATAAGCCCTCAAATCGCTTTGCAAGTCGTCAAACAAGACAGCGATAACTTTTGAGTATTCAAAAGAACCGTCTTTATCGGTCATTTTAAGGCGATAGTAATTCACTCGGCGAGGCTCTTCATCGGTGTGCGTGTAGAATCCGCCACGCGCGCCTCTGCCGGGTATCTCTGCGATGACAAAGAAATTTTTCCCGTCAGAGCTTTTTTCTACAATAAATCGGTCGAAATTTACTTCGTTTATGGTTTGCCACTGCAATAAAGCGGTGGCGCCGTTTTTCTTACCGGAAAATTCAACCAACTCAACCGGCAGCAGCGCCAGATTCGGCGACTGCCCAATGCCGAAATCAGAGAAGCCCGACATGCCGCCGCGCGCAGTATTGTTGGGGTTATCGTCCAAACAGATGCCGCCGCCTATTTGCCAAGGGCTGCTGCCGTTGGCGCGGCGAATAATGGTAGTGCTAACGGTAGTAGCGCTGTTGCAAGTGATGCCAAAGTTGGAATAATGGCGATTGTAGAGCGTCATGTTGTAGTTGCCCGATGTGGTAATCTGTGTGTTAGACGCATTGAAGGCGTTAATTGTCCAATACCCGTGGTTGAGCATTTGGCAGTTGAAGTCTGCGTTGCAACTAAGCGGCAGCCCGGTCAGCGTAGGCACGCTGCCAAACGGATTGAAATAGGCCAACAAGTTATCCACACCCGAAGCGGTTGTAAAGTTCACATTTGCCAGTTGGTACTGCTTTTCTACCGAACAGGCGCTTGTGTAGTGGTTAATGACGTTGCCTGTTCCTTCTTCAAAGTCGTAGTAAGCCACCAGACCGGCAGGCGGATTGCATCGGTCTATCAACTGATTGCGCCAAGCGTCTATATCGGCTTGGCTGCGGGCTACATTCCAGATGCGCACCTCGTCTATTTGTCCGTTCATGTAGCTGTTCAGCCAACGGGCTAAGTAATTTTGCGTGCCGATGACGGTGTTCAAATTCCGATTGCCTTGCACAAAGAGTTGCCCGTTGATGTAAAAACGCACCAGCGAGCCATCGTAAGTGATAGCATAGTGCGCCCATTGATTGTGTAAAGCAAAAGGCGCGTTGTTGCCATCAATGTTGCTGCCCTCCAAGTTAATGCGGAAGTTATAGACTGAGTTTGTGCCGTTATTAACGCGCAAGGAGAAATCTTGCAAATTAGTTCCGGTAGAGCCTAAAGAAAACAACCCTCTGCTGCCGTCAAAAGCGCTCAGGCGCGCCCACATTTCTACGGTTCGCGGCGCATTGCCCGAAATTCCTACCGCAGCGGGCAATTGAACAAACTGATTGTGCGTTGGATTGAAGCTAAGCACTTTGGTAGGGCCAATGCCGGGGCTGTAGTTGGCCGTTTGCCAAGTTGGCAGGTTGCTGCTGTTGCCTTGCAAAGTTCCTTGTTTGGCAGGGTCTATGGTTGTATTGACAATAGATTTGACCAGCCCCACAGGGAAGTCATAGCTGCCCAGCGAATTGACATAGCGGCGCAATCTGCCGGCGACAAAACGCTTAGCCGCTTCGTTGTGCCCTTGCACGGCATTGGTCGCGCGGTTTTTAATCACCAACTCACGAAGCCCTTCGGTGCGCACATGCCCGTTTTGGAAAGTAAACACAGAGCCGTTTTGCAACACCATGTTGCCTAATCCCGCGCCATCCTTGATTTTCAAATAGGCGTCCGTGTTAATTGAAATGGTGGGCGTAGTATTGTTAAGCGTTACGTTAGGCAATTCACCCGAAGCGGTGGCGGTAAAGAAAGAATAGTTTTGCGGAGTTGTGCCGATAAATTTCATATTCGCCGAAGCGTTGGCGTTTAGTATGCCTTCGTGCCAAAAATGGCGGCAAATATTAAAAGTACTGTTGGCGGCAAGCGTTAATTGCCCTGTTTGATACAGATAAATATCGCGGCACGAGAAAGAGGCGTTAGCGGCAAGCGTAGGCCAGTGCGTGCCTGTCCGCTGAGAAAGTTGCGGAATGATAATATCGTAATTACAGTTAGGCAAACCGTTCAAGCCGCAGGGAATGCTCCAGTTGTCCGGGTCGTTGATGTTATTATCTTTGCCACCTTCCCACACGTACTCAAAAGTGCCGATGCAAATCGTATCTTTCAAGACGCAGTCGTTGCCTTCCACTTCAACGGCGTAGTTGCCGCGTGTGTAAATGTTCAATGAAATCGTTTGCGATGTGCCGATGACGGTAGGGTTTGGCACGCGATACCACTTGTAGCTGATGCCGTTGGGTCCGGCGTCTAAGGTGATGGTGGTGTTAAAAGCCACGTTAATATCGGCGCCCAAGTTCACTGAGTTGAAGCTGGAAAAGAAACCGTAGCGCGTTCCTGAAGCGGCGCCGCCATTGATAATGCCCGCATGAAAAAGCCCTGTGGAGTTGCTAATCAGACCGGTGCCGCCAGCGTTGAGGCTGGTAACAGGGATGTTGTCATAACGCGCCACCACCCAACCGGGCAAATTAGGAACGTTTTGAAAATCTGCCGGATTGATGGTAAGAAAATTAGAGGTAAAACTGCCTTTATGCGCATCTTTGACCATGATATAAACGCCAAAAAAATCAGAGGTAGAGCGGGTAAATCGTACGGTGCGAGAGCCGGTACAAGCCAGCGGCGGCACTAACGCTACGCCTGTTTCGCAACCAAACCCGCCAAAGTGCGCCACGTAAATGGGCTTGTTGGCTTTAATAGAGGCCCGCAACTGCGTAGCGTTTAAATTGAGAATGTACAAATTGCCGGGTGAAGTCAGGGTAACGTTAAACGGGGTGGCATCGCCTACGCGCTGCATGGTAACGGTTGTATTAGGCTGCGTTGCCATCACCACCACACGCTCGTCGTTGTTCAAAAATGCGCGCACAACGGCGTAATCGGTTCCCAAAATATTGGTAGGCACCAATTGGTCGCCGGCTAAGTCATAGCATCCGCCCGATGAAGTTTTAATAGAATCGTGAAACATGGTTACAGCCACCGGTTTGTTGGCGGTGATGTGCGTTCCGGCAGGCATATTGGGGCCTGTAGCGCCTGCTACCGTTCCGGCATAGCTTTGACCTTTATTGAGCGTTACGGTATAAGGCACGCCGGCGGTTCGTCCGCCTTCCAGCGTCTTGGTTGGCGTAATGGTAACGGTCGTGTTGTCTTCGGTGGCTACCACTATAAAACCCGAACGACCTTGAATCGTCAAAGGTTGATGGTCCCATACATTTTGAAGCGGCAGATAGAAGTTGGTTCCTAAGGCATTTTTTCCTTTCAGCGCAAAAATATCGGGGTTATTGACTCTGTTTACTTCGTAGTAAGCGGCTATGTTAGCGTTAGACTCTATCAAAATGCCTGTGTTTTTTGCCGCCGGCGGTCCGCCTGTGTCAAAAGGAGTTTCTATCATCGCCAAAAAAGGCGTCAAATCTTGCGAAACTGTCGTATTTGCCGGGATACTAAGGTTAATCGGCGTAAACAAGCCGTTTGCCGGCATGCTGATGGTAACGATAGCAGGGTCTGAAAAAGTGGTTACACGGATAAGAATAGGGTTATCTCCGTGCGTTTGAGATACATCAGGAGCCGCAAACCAAAACGTGCGGTCTATTTGCGCCAAAGCCTCCTTGTTGCAAAGCGTAGCTATGACACATAAGGTCAAAATAAAAATTTGTAAAAATCGTACCATAGGATTTTCCACTTTTTCAGTTTCCTATCAAAATTACAACCATTTGACTATGTAAAGTTCCACCGCATAGCATTGTAATTGTCATGCTAAGCAACTTTTACGCTTAGTTTATGTCAAATTGGGGTTGTAGTTGTGGACTTCTTGGATAGAATGAGAGGCATGGTTGCTAACTCAAAAATTGTATTTTTTTTATTTTTAATTGTCTTATACATGTCTATTTGCAGGACGCCATTGATTGTTAGGTTCATACCAATATAAAAGCCTGATAAAACTTACATGTGTTTGTTTTATCAGGCTTTTTAATGAAATGAATGTAATTAAAACTTATTAATTTTTGGCTCATACGGACGGACGTATGAAGCCGGAAGTCTATCGTCTTCTGCGCATACCGCCTGAAGAGCGACCTGAAGAACTTGGTTTTTTACTGCTGCTGCTGTTTATGGAAGAGGAGCGACCAGAAGAGCTACTGCGTGTTACGCGACTGTTCACCTTTTCTTTGAAGGCTGTAGCACCGCCTGTGCGGTTGTAAAAGTCAGGATTGGCGCGTTGTCCATGCGGCGAATAGGTTCCATAAGCCGGACGACCATCGGGTAATGTGCCATAGTATGGGCGACGACCATAGTAGTTGTCGCGGTAGTCGTAGTAGCTGTTGCGGTTTATCATGCTGCCTACAAGGCCTAACATGCTGCTCATCATCGCATATTTGCCGTAGAACTCCCAGAAGGAACTACCGTCTGAGCCTGTGCGCCATTGTCCGTACTGTGTGTTGCCTACATAGTTAGAGTAGCCGGGAGGCGATACTACTTTGCTGAGTTTGCCATCTTTCTTGCTGGCGATCTCCATGCCCATGTTGTTTTCGTGCTCAAAGAAAAACTGCTCACTCACAGGCAACCAGTCGGTAATGCGCTCTTGTGGTACGCTATCTTTGATAGTTACTATCTTATACCTGTGCTTGAACTCGTTGCTGCCAATTTTGTCTTCCATCGCCATATCGTAGAGCAGGATGGTGAAATTCTGCTCTGCATCCATGTCGCGGATCAGGTCATCTAACGGCGACTTAACGAATTTGCGCTCGTTGCTTCCACATGATGCCAGCCAAAGCAGGGCAATGGGAAGTATGAAAAGAAATTTTTTCATCTGTGTCTGATTTTAGTTTATACCTGCTCTATGCAAGTGTTTGTTTAATTGAAACGTTTGCGCGGCTGATAAAGTTTATCGCGGCAAAATATTGCTGACCACCGAAGCAGGCTCTATAATGCCGATAGAAAGTTCAAAGTCTTGCTCGTCCCACTGGTGAATAATGAGCATGCGTTTGCCTGTGTCGTCCAGATAGTCCCACTGCACCATTTCGATAGAATCTTCGTCTTGCGTGCTGCGGAAAAAGCCCGGATTTTCGCGCTCCAAATAGAAAGTCATTCCCTCAAATTCAATATTAGGAGGGGCGGTCTGTTGCGTTTTGAAGTACTGTGCCGCTTCACCCAACTTGCCAAAAGGCTGTTTTTGGGTAAAAATACAATACACCTGATCGTCTTCTTCTATGCGCATGTATAGCGTTTCAGTTCCGCTGGTGATTTTATACTCATAGGTAAAGAAATTATCGCCCCAGTCGTACTCGAACTCGTCCACTACCTCCCAGGTTTTGAGGTCGTAGTCAAAAATAAAGCCCACGCGAAGATCAGTTACCTTCATATTCGTAGGATCGTAGTGCGGTTTGGGGGGATTTTGGTCTTTTTTCTTAAACAGATTAAACATGGCTTCCTCGTTAATTAAGTGTTTCTTGGTATGAAAACGGTACTTTTGCCATTAAGTTACAACCCTTAGCGGATGAAAAGAATAGTTTATCTAATTGCTCTGCTGCTTTCATGGAGCAGTTGTAGTAAAAAAAACACCTTAATAGGCTTCGACGATCAAAGTTGGCGCAACGACTACATGGGTTGCCAAAGCAAACGCGCTGAACAATCTGAAGCCTTTTTGACTATTGTTAAGCCATACCTGTTGGAGCAGTCGCTGCGCGAGGCAGAAGTACGCAGCCTGCTCGGTAAAGCAGATGCCATAGAAATTGCTGAACGCGGCATGAAATTTTATAAGTACTACATAGAAGAAGGGCGGCAGTGCAAAGGCAATAACAGCGGCAGACAAGGTCGCTACATACAAATCCGCTTCAATGCCCTCAATCAGGTCAACGAAGTATCGTTTATCACTCCTAACGCTTAATTTTACAGATCATCAATGCTTGCTATAAAAGCCCTTGCGCCTACTCCCTGGTCAGATTACGAACTGATAGACTGCGGTAATTTTGAAAAGCTGGAACGCTTCGGCAAATATATTGTTGCCCGTCCTGAGCCGCAGGCCGTTTGGGACAAATCCCTGCCGGAGCAAGAGTGGCAAAAGCTGGCTGGGGCATGGTTTCGCCGCGACGAGGGCGATAAGGACCTCAACAGCGAGCGCGGCAAATGGCATACCCGCCCTGAACAGCCCGAAAAATGGTGGATGCAATACAAGCGCGGCGCTATGGATCTGCAACTGAAGATCTCTCTTTCCTCTTTCAAACACGTAGGGATATTTCCTGAGCAAGCCGTAAATTGGGACTATATAGCCGAAAAAATCGAGGTGATGAAAGTTGCCAAGCCGCGTTTGCTGAATTTGTTTGCCTATACAGGCGTAGCCTCGCTGGCAGCCCGACACGCCGGAGCAGAGGTTACACACGTGGACTCGGTGAAGCAAGTTATTACCTGGGCGCGCGAAAGCATGGAAGCCTCCGGCTTAGATGGTATCCGCTGGATGGCAGAGGACGCGCCTAAGTTTGTAGCACGCGAAGGACGGCGCGGCAATCGCTATCATGGTCTGATCTTAGATCCACCTGCCTACGGGCGCGGACCCAATGGCGAAAAATGGGTGCTTGAAGACCAGATCAATGAACTGCTAAAAAATTGCACCCAAATTCTTGACCCTGATAATTATTTTTGTATAATTAACCTGTATTCTATCGGCTTTTCACCGCTGATTGTAGAAAATCTGGTGAATAGTATTTTTGGAAGGGTAGCCAATATGGAAATTGGCGAGCTGTATCTGCCTGATCGCTTTGGGAAGCGATTGCCGCTGGGTATTTTTTGTCGTTTTGCAAGCTGTTAATCAAGAAACAATATGCAGTGGTTTAGCAAATTTGGCATCACCGAAGCAATTCTTATTAGCAGCTACTTGTTATTATACGGGTTGTACATTTGGCGCAGCTATCGGCTGGCAAAGCAGTTGCGAAGCAGTGCCCGCCGTGTCTGGATCAAATTTGCGCTTCGCTCCACTTACTTTACTTTGCTGATCATAGCGCTCTTGGGACCATCTTTTGGCGAATTAATCCGCAAGGAGGTTAAATCTGTTGGTAAGGACATCTACATCGCCGTAGATCTGTCGCTATCTATGAATGCAACTGATATTCAGCCTTCTCGTTTAACTAAGGTAAAATTTGAACTGAAGAGGCTGGTAGATAACCTTACCAATGATCGGATCGGTTTGATTATTTTCTCAACAGAAGCATTTATTCAATGCCCCCTTACATACGACAGGGGAGCAATTTACACATGGATTGAGTCGCTGAAGACTTCGCTGCTGCCCTCCAGCGGTACAGATTTTGCCCAGCCTTTGGCCTTGGCGCACCGCAAACTGACCGATACGACCGAAGTCCAGAAAAAAGCGCCGCAATCAAAATTACTTATCCTCATCAGCGACGGCGAAGATTTTGGCGATGAAACCCATCAAATGGTCAAAAAATTTGAACAGGATGAAATTCGCATCTTCACACTCGGTGTAGGAACTGAAGAGGGGGGGCGTATCCCTTTCCGCGATAATAATTTTAAACGAGACTTATCGGGTAGGGAAGTGATTACCAAACTCAATCCTGAACTGTTGCAGAGTATTGCCGACCGCACAGGGGGGCGCTACTTTGCGATCAATGCCAACACGATCGAAACTAACCGCCTGATCGAAACAATCAACCAGATTGAAGGCGAACTAATGGACAAAAAAGAACTTGACGTTACGGCAAACAACTATTTCTATTTTCTTTTTGTTGCTATTTTGTTGTTGATGGCAGATGTACTCTTTACGATCAATATTCTTCGGATTTAAAATTCAGACCTATGCAAAAGTATCTTCCGTTTCTGATTTCAATTGTCTGGCTGAGTATTAGCGCGTGTACAGGACAAAGTAAAGGCGGCGAATCGTTGGATGCGGCCGCATTCTACCAAACGATGCAGCACACAACTGACTACATGGTGCTGGATGTACGTACCAAAGGCGAATTTGTCAAAGGACATCTTGCGGCTGCCAGTTGTATGGACTACAACGACGATAAATTCCCCGACATGGTAGCCAATCTGGACAAGAGTAAAACCTATTTCGTTTACTGCCTCTCAGGGGCAAGAAGCGCTGCTGCTGCCAATTATATGCGCAAAAACGGTTTTAAAAAAGTGTATGATCTCAAAGGCGGTATTCTTGCTTGGCAAAAAAATAGCCTTCCTGTTGAGATGCCTCAAGTAGCCGCACAAGACAAAATTTCACAGCAGGACTACGAGCGCCTGATTCACAGCGAAAAAGTTGTACTGGTGGACTTCTATGCACCCTGGTGTACACCTTGCAAGCAGATGGAGCCTATGCTGGACGAACTGGCAAAGCAGCATGCCGGAACACTCGAAATCGTCCGCATCAATATTGATGAAAACAGACAATTAGCCAAAAACTTGCAGGTAGAGGAAATTCCGGTATTGAAGATTTTCAAAAACGGACAGCAAACTTGGCATCATAAAGGACTGGTAGGTAAAGCAGAGGTTGAAAAGGCGCTGTAAATCAGTTATTGATACTTAGCAGCGACCCGCTCAGTGCAGTACGGTAACGCACCAGCGGAAAATTTGCCGGACCATTGATCGGGTTGCCCTCAAAGTCGAATGCAGAACCACAGCAGGGGCATCGCATAAAAAAACCGGTCGGCTCTACCTCTACAACCCCACAGGGATTGGAAGGGTGGTGAGTGCAAACCCTGTCAAATGCCAGAAACACAGTAGCCGAGCGGCGAAAGATAATCAGCCCGCGTACCCCGCCTGTTTCATACACAAAACCGCGATCGAATCTGAGCGCCTGAAAAGCTATATTATTCAGATCTATCAGTTTTTGAACAAACACAAAAGGCACGGGATCTATTACCTCCTGCCGTTCGCAACTACCAAGCCCGAGGATTAGTAACAGCCCGATGCTTATTTTTACAGCCTTTTTCCACATGATTCACAAATGCCCGTTGCGAAAAGGTACTATATTTGCTCGAACTTATGCAACAAATACGCCCTTTTATGAAGCAAGGTTTCACGCTCGTTGCAGCCATTGTGTTGCTATTTTTAAGTACTTCTCGTGCTTTTGCCCAGTTCAGTGTCAGCCTTGGGGGAGGAACTGCTAAATATTTTGGCAAAACTATTGGTCTTTATCCACAGGTTGATCCTAATACTTTTCCCTTTATTTTCGGCGGGAAACTGCGCGGCAGCTATGGCTTTTTCGAGCGAAATAGTATCAATCTGAGTTTTGGCTATTTTGCTCCTTCTGCACCATTAGGCAACTACGGCAGCTATGTGCAAACATCGCTGCGGGTGCAAAATATGGAGCTTGAGTTGAACTACCACCGCTATTTATCAGGAAGATACAGCTTTCCGGAAGCTAAAACTTACGTATTGGCAGGCTTTAGCGCGATCCTGTCGAACCACGATGTAAGTGGTGCGGTAGAGTTAGTGTCTTCAGGTGAGCGTAAGTTTTTTGAAGACCGACGCATTGAAACAGGGCACATTAATCTCGGTTTGGGCGGCGAAGTACCTGTAGGCGGCGCATTCCTGTTTCTGGAAGCAAAGGCAGCTATCCACGTGAATGCCTTTCTCAACCGAACTACCATCTGGGAAACGAGCCTGATCAATTTTGGGGCGGCTACTGCCGGAGTTCGCTTTCTGGTAGGTGGCGGAGGCAAAAGTCGCTCTCCAAAAAGTAGGTAAAGATCTGCGGAAATCTGAGGATAAGCATCCATACAACGAGGCTGTCTAAAAAGAAACGCAGACTTTAGTCTGTGTTTTTTTTAAATAATTGATAGTCAAATAACTACAGGCTGAAGTATGTGCTACATTCAGCCTTTTTAGACAGCCTCTTTTCTGTTGCATCCATAGCCACGATTAGTTCGTCAAAGCAACCAGAAGGTCGTGCTGGGTGATGATGTGCACCTGATTGGCTTCATCGCGTACTAAAAGCGCCTTATTTGATTTGTCTATCAATCCTGAAAGCGTATCTACTGTATTGTCAATGCCTACGAATCGGAAAGGTGCGCCCATGATTTCAGTTACAGGCAGGTCTTTCGCTTGAGGGTTGTCTATCAGTATATTGAGTAGCGTACTGTCGTCGAGGCTGCCAACGATGTTATCGCCATCTGCCACAGGCAACTGCGAAATACCTGCCTTATTCAGGATCTTAATTGCATGACTAATGGTATCGTTTTTATCAACTGTGATGAGCTTTGCCGAACCGTTGCGTGCGCGAATAATATCGCGGGCGGTTGCAAAGTGGCGCTGCTCCAAAAATCCGTGATCTTTCATCCACACATCGTTGTAGATTTTATTGAGGTAGCGCGTGCCGTGATCGGGCAGAATTACGACCATCACATCATCTTCTTTGAGGTGCTGACGTGCGTACTCTAACGCCCCGAACATTGCCGATCCGCAACTCCAACCGACAAAAAGTCCTTCTTCGCGTGCCATCCGACGCGCCATAATGGCAGCATCCTTATCGGTTACTTTGATGAATTGATCAATCAGATCAAAGTTTACGTTTTTGGGCAGAATATCCTCGCCAATACCTTCGGTCAGGTAAGGATAGATTTCTTTCTCATCGAAAACGCCTGTTTCTTTATATTTTTTGAAAACCGAACCATAGGTATCAATACCGATGGTTTGCATGTTCGGATTGCGCTCTTTGAGGTATTTAGACGTACCGCAGATAGTACCGCCTGTGCCTACACCTGCCACAAAGTGCGTGATTTTACCATCGGTATCCTCCCAGATTTCGGGGCCTGTGGTAGCATAGTGGGCAGCAGTATTCGACAAGTTGTCGTACTGATTCGGATAAATTGAGTTAGGAATTTCCTTGTTTAGGCGGCGAGCTACCGAATAGTACGAGCGTGGGTCGTCCGGCTCTACGTTGGTTGGGCAAATTATTACCTCTGCGCCCATTGCACGCAAAATATTGATTTTCTCCTGCGACTGCTTGTCGGAAACGGTGAAAATACATTTGTAGCCTTTAGCAATGGCTATCAGAGCCAAGCCCATGCCGGTATTGCCCGAAGTCCCTTCGATAATAGTACCACCCGGTTTGAGACGGCCTTCGCGCTCCGCATCTTCAATCATGCGCAGCGCAATGCGATCTTTCACCGAGTTGCCGGGATTGAAGTATTCTACTTTTGCCAATATGGTACCTTTAATGCCCTGCGTAACTTTGTTGAGTTTGATCAGCGGTGTATGCCCGATGGTATCAATGATAGAATG
This sequence comes from Rhodoflexus sp., assembly GCF_053489755.1. Taxonomy (NCBI): domain Bacteria; kingdom Pseudomonadati; phylum Bacteroidota; class Cytophagia; order Cytophagales; family Thermoflexibacteraceae; genus Rhodoflexus; species Rhodoflexus sp. The sequence goes on along the minus strand of NZ_JBRCHD010000045.1, from coordinate 61,623 downwards.
ATGGTACTTCATGTGTTGATCTGATAAGTCTGTAGCAAAATTAGTCCGTTTTTCTGCTATTTTTGGCTCATAGAACCATTGCATTTTATGAAGATACTGATCGCAGGCGGTGGAAATATGGGTAAAACCTATGCCGATGCCTTTGTTGCTAACCACGCCATCGCCAAGGAAGACCTATACATACTGGAACATTATCCCGAAAAAGTTACTTTTTTTAAATCATTGGGCTTCGAGCATGTATTTTTTGAGGTTGGCGATTATGTCAGTCAGGTAGATATTATCATTCTGGCCATCAAACCTCAGGATACCCACGCTTTATTTCCGCTGCTTGCGCCTTTGGTAAGCCCCCGCCAGACTATTTTGTCTATCATGGCAGGGGTTAGGATGGAAAGCATCTCTGCTGCACTCCCAACTAATAAAATCGTACGCGCCATGCCCAATCTGCCTGCACAAATCGGCATGGGAATGACTGGCTTTACCTCTACTGATGCAGTTACGAAAGAAGAAATTTTTAACATCCAGAACCTGCTTAATACGACGGGCAAAACGCTCTATTTCGACGATGAAAGTAAGTTAGATGCCGTTACAGCTATTTCGGGCAGCGGTCCGGCTTATGTGTTCTACTTTATGGATGCGATGATAGCAACTGCTATGCAAATGGGATTTACCAAAGTTCAGGCAGAAATGATGGTAGAGCAGACCTTTATGGGCGGGGTACACTTGCTCAATACCTATAACCTGAGCTGCCGCGAGTGGATAGGGAAAGTTGCCTCAAAAGGGGGGACTACTGAGGCCGCCCTGCACCAGTTTCAGGCACACGACCTGCAAAACCTGATTGGTGACGGACTGCGGGCAGCCTGGCAGCGAGCGATCGAACTTGGCAGATAGCCTACTGCGACCAGCTCGTAGGCGTTCTGTCCCAACGGTGGGTGCAGAGCGCCGCCAGCAGTTACGCATCCATTAGCTGCCCTGTGCTTACGGCAGGATGGTGCAAGATAAACTCAAGCGCCATTTCGAGCATTGCTTTGCCAGACAGAACAAACGGAAACCTGCCAACCTGTTCTGCCAAAAGTGCGGTATTGCATATCTGATGTTGTTGATTAGTAAAGAATCAGTTTTCCGATGCTATTTGCCTCAATATCAGCTTTGTCCATGCGTTGGAAACGGTATTGTCCCGTGTTGTACATGACAGCCTGATCGGCGTAGTGCTTGCTGAGGAAGTGTCCGGACTGCCCCGTTGGAAGTATGCTCTTTGAATGCAGCGGATCGGCAAAATCAATCACGCGACGCATGGCAGGCCCAAAAGTGGCAGCGTACAGCCCGCTACCTGTAACGGTAAACGAAATATTATTGATCACCTCTTTGCCGCCCATCACCGGGAAGGGGCCTACATTGAAGAGGCGATCTAATGGCTTCTGCCGCCCCAGCAGGTGCGAATGCTCGATTGTATGTACTTTTCCCCACTGCCATTGCGCCATTTCTGCCGTGCCAAACTGTTGTATCAAATCAGCTATTGATTTTTTGAAAGCCGCTGTAATGATCTCCGCACGGGTTTCTCTGGTTGGTGTTTTAGCCTTGTCCCACCACTTGGAATCAGGATTGGCAAGTACTTTGGCAAAACTTCTGTAAAAAAAGTGCGTATGATCCATGCGCTTCAGATCAGCAGCCCCGATTTCGTCTTCAAAAATCTCAATATTGAGGTTGTGCATCAACTTGTAGTAAATCACAGGGGCAACGGCCTCGATCGTATGGTCGCCGTCCCATGCTTTGAGCAAATCGGTAGCTTTTTGCTCATCGGCAGAAAGATCGCCTTGCAATTCGCTGATAATTAATGCGATGTTTTTCACTGCCTGCCCCGACTTGACATCCAACGCCATTTGTTGAATATCCTCTGCGCTCCATTTGCGGCTGTTGTCGCTTAGATAGGCGGTAATGTAGTCCGCGCGATCGTTTGCCAGATAGTAGCCGGGTTGCAGGTAGCCTTGTACGGCTGCGGGCTGGTTATTGGCAGAGTACACAAAACCCGAAGGCGGATTGATGCTTTGCGGGTTTTCTTCGAAGGGGTGATAGCCTTGCGGAAGCGATTGTAGCGTAGTTCCGTCCAAGATAAATTCGGGACGCACTGTAGGATTGCGTTTGGGCAGTTTGCCCGTCGCCCACCAGGCGATATTGCCCGAAGCATCGCCAAACATCACATTGAGTCCCGGCACGTCGAGCATAGCAGCGCCTACCCTTGCTTCCTGCATATTTTTGGCGCGGGTCATTATATACACCGCCTCGAGGCTATTGGTCGGGAACTCGTGCAGCGTCCACCACATCGCAATCGGAGCTTCTTTGCGCTGATCTACGTAATTCAAACCGTCGTTGATCGGCTTGAGCACGTCGTTCAGAATGATGCCGAACGGACTTGTTCTAACCTCAAAATCAATCGGTTCGCCGCCTTTTACACGGATTGTTTCCTTGCGCACCTGTAAGGTGTGCGGCTTTCCATCTATTTCAATTTGCCGGTTGTCAATGGCTTTGAGGCGGTAGAAGTCTATGTCGTCATTCTCGAACATGGTCAGTCCCCAGCCGCTGTCGGGCGAGTGCCCCAGTACCGCGAAAGGAAATCCTGCCAGATAATTGCCGTAAAAATCCAGCCCCGGATAGCTCAGGTGTGCTTCGAACCAAACCGAAGGCTGCGAGTAGCCGATGTGCGTATCGTTTGCCAGAATCACCTTGCCACTTTTGGAGCGCGAAGGAGCTATCACCCAGCCGTTGCTGCCTTGCAAGAGCGGGAAGCGGCTATCAATCTGATGGACTAACTGCGCGATTGCCGACATTACCTCGTCGGAAGCGTCTGCTGCCGTTTGTTCGCGCTTGGGAAACTGCGCCGCAACATTGACTTCAGTAGCTTTTTGAAGTAGCTTATTTTCAGGCAGATACACAGGAATTTTAGTAACAGCAGTATCAAAATTCAGCGAAAGATCTTTCAGGTAATCTTCACCCAGCCGACGGTAAATTTTGTCTAACAGCGGATCGGTACGGAAAGCCTGCGCAAAACTAAAAGTCATGTAATTGTTGATCAAATAAAAATCTTCAGGAATGTAATTTTCCTTAGCAATTCCCAGCAGTGCAAACTCTGGTGGTGTACTTCCATTGTTGATAAAGTCATTGATGCCTTGTAAATAGGCTAAAGCCGCTTTTTTCCATGGTTTATCTACGGCCGCAAAGTGCGCCTTTGCGCTATTTTGGGCAGCCTGAGCCAATCCGATGGTGCGGAAAAAGCGATCAACTTCTACCAGATCAGAACCGAATACTTCGGACAGCCTGCCTGCCGCCAGCCTGCGGATCATTTCCATCTGGAAGAGGCGCTCCTGTGCGTGTACGTAGCCGAGTGCATAGTAGGCATCGGGTTCGTTTTTGGCAAAAATGTGCGGAATGCCAAACTCGTCAAAATGTACCGTTACAGAATCTTGCAGGGCGGTCAGATCTAAAGAACCGCTCATTTTGGGGCGGGTACTCAATAGCCAGCCATAAATTCCGACGGCAGCTACTGCAAACAATATGAGCAGACCCAACAGTAGTTTTTTCAGCGTTTTCATGGTAAAAATTTAAAACGCCAAAAAGTTACTATGTCAGCTTGTGATTGCGAAATAAATCAGCGGGTAAGAAGATAAACCAGCACTCCCGATCCGACCAGCAGGCAGTAGATAGCAAAGTATAGCAAGCGGCTATTGCGCACCACCCGAATCATGGTGCTACACGCAAACATTCCTACCAGAAAGGCAGCTACAAAGCCTCCCGCGAGCGCTGTTGCAGGTATGTGTGCAGCCTCTGTAACTTCCAGATAGTCTTTCACCTCCAGCAAGGTGGCCCCGAAAATAGGTGGCAGCACCATTAGGAATGAGAAAGGAGCTGCATCTTCGCGCTTTACTCCGAGCAGCAGCGCGGCGGCAATCGTTGCGCCTGATCGCGAAATACCGGGCAGAATGGCGATTGCTTGCGCAATGCCAATCAAAAAGGCTTTCCCAAAGGATACCTCCGAACCTTGCTGTGGACGAAAATAGTGTGCGAACAGTAGCAGCAGCCCCGTGCAGAGCAACATAGAGGCTACGAGCGCAATTTGCCCTTCAAAAAAAGTCTCTATCTGGTTTTTAAAAAGGATGCCTACCAAACCCACAGGGATCATAGAGGCAATGATTTTCAGGGCAAACTGTGTTTCATCATTCCAACGGAATTGCAGCAAGCCCATCAGCAACCTGCCGATTTCTTTGCGAAACACAACAACAGTACTCAAAGCTGTAGCCGCATGAACCACAATAGAAAAAAGCAGGTTTTCTTCTAATTGCGATCCCAGAAAAAACTTACCCAACTCTATGTGTCCGCTGCTGCTTACGGGCAGGAACTCCGTTAAACCTTGTATAATGCCTAACAGGACAGCTTCCCAAGTGCTCATTCAGATTTTGGTTTGAGCATGATAGCAAAAAAGCCGACAACAAAGCCTGTCAGCACTGTAATCGGGCCTACGGTCAGTCCGAGTATCCCAAAGCCGAACTCTTCGCCGTCTAAAGCCATTAGCAAGAATCCGAGCATTATGATGCCAATACCGGCAAGCATCAATACATAGTTTTGTTTGGCAAAAGGAAAGCCTTTTTTGTTCTGCATACTACTGGTTATCAATGAGTTAAGTTATCTTTGGTAAAGTTCGTCCAGCGAACGATTCAGGTATTTGCCAATGGCTATCAGGGCGCTGACAGCAGCAACCAGCGCACCTATCAGCAGCAAAGATAAAAAGATTAGCAAAGTAGAAGGCCAATCTGCCACTTGTTTAAATTCGGGAGCTATCTGATAGAGCAGTAACAAAGCGCCTGTAAGCAATGCGTTAGCTAAGATCCCGCTCATTAAACCGTACAAACCCGCCCGAATAATGTAAGGCTTTTTGATAAAATTGTCGGTAGCGCCTACCAACTGCATACTTCTGATAATAAATCGCTGCGAATACAAGGCAAGCCTGATAGCATTGTGTACAAAAACTCCCGTCAGCAGCACCAGCAGTGAGGTCAGCGCAAACACGATGATGCCAATAGTGTGGATACTTTTGGCTAATTGTTCAATAGAAGTAATTGCATACGATACCTCGAAAATGCCGTCTTCTTGCTCAAAGTCTGCCTTGATTTGGGCAAGTTTTTCTTGATTGTGATACTCAGGCTTGATATTAATTAGGAAGTATGAGCGAAGCGGATTGCCAACTGTATAGGCGCTTATGTCTTCTTTCAGGTCTTCTTTCAGTTTTTGAAAGGCTTCGTCTTTGGAAACATAACGAATGCGCGGTGCGCCTTTGGCATCTTTGACAACAAATGGTTGTGCTGTCAGAAATTGAACTACGCGCAGACTGTCCTGCTCAGAAAGTTCGTTTTGCAGCAAAATCTGGATTTCGATGCCCGACTGTATCAGCTTTGTGTACCTGTTGGTATGTTGGGCAAACAATGCAAAAGCGCCCACCAGTAGAAGCGCAGCCGTAATGCTACCGACCATGTTGCGGCTCTGGTAGTTGCCCACACGCGAAGATCTGCCTGCTACAGGGTTTGGTTTTAAATCAGCCTTTGCCATTGATTAATGTCGTAAATTTAGGGGTAAGTCTTGGACAAAAATAAGTTTGTAAGCGTATGATCAACAACTATCCAATGAATTTTTTCAAAACGTTGCTTGCCGCAGCAGCGCTCCTTTTACTGAGCCGGGATGTGCAGGCACAGGATCAAAACAAGGACAGTCTTCGCTATCCACAGGAAAAACACCTGCGCAATATCCGTCAGTTCACTTTTGGCGGGGACAATGCAGAAGCCTACTTCAGTTTTGACGGGCAGAAAATGGTGTTTCAGTCCAACTATAAAATGTGGGGATTGGAGTGCGACCAGGTCTTTTATTTTGATCTGCGCGAAGGCAACATGGCTCAGCATCGCCCACAGATCGCCCACAAATGATTATTACCTCGCACGGGCCTAACGCTGCAATCGCATGAACTATCTGAGGCTGTCCCCAAGTAGTGCAGACTAAAACCTGTGCTACATCTAACCTTTTCGGACAGCCTTCATTATCAAGCTGATCAATCAGACATTCATTTGCGAAACATACTCAGGCAGCACCATGTTCCATGCCGGCCAATCGTGATTTGCGCCCGGACGAATATCTAACCAATGCGGTATGTGCTTGCTGTGCAAGATTTGCGACATGCGGATGTTGTCTTCTTTGCAAATGTCGTGTTCGCCCGTACCAAGCACAATGCCCATGTTGCGTATATTGTCCAGATACCAACCCGGGCCCATGTTAGGCATATAATCTACGGGATTGTTGAAATAAACGTTGTCGTCGTAGTATCCCCACATAAACGAGCGAATATCGAACGCACCGCCGAGGCTGAAAAGATAGCGCACCTTATCGGGATGGCGGAAGGCGAAGTTCAGCGCATGGTAGCCGCCAAAACTGCAACCTGCCATACATACCGTGCTGCGTCCTGTTTCGTGCATGGCGCGATAAACGACTTCGTTCAAAATCAGGTCGTCGTAGATCACATGGTTAGCAATTCTATGTGCAGGATGAATGCTGCGATTGTAAAAGCTGTCGTTGTCAATACTGTCGGGGCAGTAAACCTTGATTCTGCCCGTATTGATGAACCACGAGATAGAATTGATCAGCCCAAAGTCTTTGTTCTGATAATATTTACCCATGGAGGTCGGGTAGATGATCATTGGGTAGCCTGAATGCCCAAAGGTGAGCATTTCGAAGTCGCGACCGATGCGGTGCGAGTACCAGCGGTGATATTCTTCTTTCACAGATTAAATAGGATTGCTTACCACAAATTTAGCTATTTTTTGACTGCCGTTAGCGAGGAAACTTTATTCGACGGATCATTTTCTATACCCATCAGCCCGCCGCCTGTACTTGCATATCGCACATTTTCGATGGTGTAGAAGGCATTGGGATTGTAAGATTCAATTAATTGGACAAGTTCGGGCAAATCTTTGCGCTGAATCACCGAAAAAATAACACTCACATTGCCGCGCCGCCCCTCGGCAACGATATTGGTAAAGCCGAATCGCGACTGCATCAGTGCCTTGATCAGTTCGGTAGCATCGCGGCGGGTAATTACGCGTACAATCACCTTGCCCAGCGCCAGTTTGCCCTCAATCCACATACCAACGTAAGTGCCTGCTCCAAAACCTGTAGCATAGCCCAAGTATGCCAGCGGACTATTAACCGAACGGATAATCTGCCCGATGGCTAAGATCCAGATCAATGCCTCCAGCATTCCCAACAGCGGAGCAATTTGCCTACGCCCGCTCATGAGCAGCATAATACGCATGGTAGCCAGCGACACATCGCCGATACGGGCAAAAAATACTAACAGCGGCAGTATGATCCACTGGTAATAAAAAGGCGCTATTCCGAGCGACTCAACGAAGAAGGTTTCCATACGAAAGCAAAAATAAAGGTTTTGTCAGCCTCTGCAGAAAAAGCAGGCACAATTTAATTTTCGTTTAATTTGCATCTGTTTTTAGCCCCTGTCTGCGAATGGTTTCTCCTTTCCGTTCAATTTTATTGTTGTTCTACGTTGCCTGTGCGGTTGTTATCCTAATGGTACTTTCGCCCGGCGAAATCCCTTTGACCGACGACTTTACACTAAAGATTTTCACTTTTCGCGATTTTACAGGAACAGATACTGCTAACCGGCCCGGAAACGAGGAGCGCATGGCAAGTCTCAACGCGATGGCCAAACAGTTGGACAGCCTCGAAAAGTCGGAAAAGACAAGTAATCAAGTTGCTTTTACTATGCCGGATAGCCTTGCTGATCCACAGGCAGCATCACCCAACGGTACTGCCGGCGAGCGTCCCGAACCTGTCATAGACCCCAAGTATCCGATCCGTTTTCCCGACAGCTTGAATGCGGTGCAGTTAGACCGGATTTTTGCTGCTCTGGCCGATCTTTCAAAAAAGCCATCGCTGGTGCGCATTGTCCACTATGGCGACTCGCAGATAGAGGGCGATCGGATTAGCGACTATATCCGCACACGCTTGCAGCGCAGGTTTGGTGGATGCGGTGTTGGTATTGTTCCATTCATGGAAATACAGGCATCGCGCTCTACTATTGCTACAGAAGCATCGGGTAACTGGTCTAAGTATGCCGTTTATGGCAATAATAACAAAAGCAATAAAACAGGACACTATGGCATTCTGGCAGCAGCCTATCGCTTCAGTCCGCTTGTACCTAAGGACTCACTTGCACCTTCCGAACTGGCATGGCGGGCGACTACGCGCTTCAAAGAAACACGCTTCAGCAATGATTTTGCCGGAGCCACGCAAATAGAAAACATAAAATTTATTTACGCCTCGCCTTTTGCAAAAGTAGCGGCACACCTCAAAATAGAAGGCACACAAGATACAACCTTAGATTTGGCCCTGCGTCAGGATCGCATGGTGTCGGTCGTGGAACAGTCCATTCCTACGCGATTCAGAAAAATCACCGTCAGTTTGGAAAGCGCCGAAGGCAGCGAGTTTTTTGGCATCGCCTTAGACTGCAATCAGGGAGTAGCCTTAGATAATGTTGCTCTGCGCGGCAGTTCGGGTGTGGAATTTACCAAAATGAACGCCGAGTGGCTACGCAAGCAGTACGAACTGCTCAATGTAAAACTTATTATCTTGCAGTTTGGCGTAAACGTCGTTCCTAACGTGCTGAAAGATTACACCTTCTACGAAAACATGTTGTATAACCAGTTGCGCTTTTTCAAATCGGTAGCCCCGCAGGCAGATATTCTGGTGGTTGGGCTGTCGGATATGGCTAGGCGAAGCGGTACGGGTTATGCTTCTTATCCCAACATTGCCAAGATACGCAGCGCACAGCAGGCTGCTGCTTTCCGTGCGGGTTGTGCATTTTGGGACTTATACGAGGCTATGGGCGGCGAAGGAGCGATGGTCAGTTGGGTAAACAACAAGCCGCCGCTGGCAGGAAAAGATTATATCCATTTTACCCCGCGTGGGGCGCGGCTGGTGGGCGAAATGCTCTACAACGCACTCATGAAAGCGTATGAAAACTACAAAATCAGGAAACAAATTGCGCAATAAAAGCTCGATACACTTGTTCGTATGTATGTTTGGTATCAGCCTGCTGATAACGTCAGCGCTGTTTGCACAGCCGTATCGTTTTATCAATTATTCGGCCAACGTTATCCATCAGCCCAATCCAAGTGGCGATGGTATGCGTGCTTTCTTTCTGGCAATCAAACAGTTGGAGTCAGGTATCAAACGCAAGGTCAATATCGTGCATATAGGCGACTCGCACGTGCAGGCCGATTTTTTCTCGGGCCGTGTACGCGATTTGTTGCAAGTAACGGAAAACTTTGGCAACGGGGGGCGTGGTTTTGTATTTCCTTATGCGGCTGCAGGTACAAATAACCCGACCAACTACGCGGTCAACTATCAAGGCAAATGGGAGGGGATACGCAGCGTCAAACGCGATGCCTATGCCAAATGGGGATTAGCCGGAGTTGTTGCTATGACCAAAGACCCAAGCGCTACGCTTACCATCAACCCTAACAGGGAAAACAATGCTGTTCACTACGAAATTACCCGTGTCAAAATTTTTTACCCTGTATTCGACAAAACCTCGTTCAATGTTACCGTTGTAGCCAATCCGACGGAATTGGTTTCCAGCTACATGAGCCGCGAGGGCTTTGTTGAGTTTGAGTTCAATAAGCCACAGGAAGAAATCACAATCAAACTCACCAAATCCGACCCTTTGCAAACGCAGTTTGTATTACAGGGATTTTCTCTGGAAAATGATCAGGCGGGGATTGTTTACAGCAGTGTGGGCGTAAACGGAGCAGAAGTTCCTACCTATTTCCGGTGCGAAGACTTCGATAGGCAACTGCGCGTAATGAAACCCGATTTGGTAATTGTATCGCTTGGCACTAACGATGCGCATGTGATCCGATTCGACGAGGAGCTGTTTCTTACTAATTTGCGCTACATGGTCAATTTAGTCAAGCGCGCTTACCCTAAGGCTTCCGTGCTGCTGACCACCCCCGGCGACGCATACCGCGCCCGGCGCTACCTGAATCCTCACAATGCTAAGGTGCGCGATCTGATGTTTCAGGTCGCTACAGAAACAGGGATTGCTGTCTGGGATTTTTATACAGTGATGGGCGGACTCCGATCGGTGGACAGTTGGCAGCGGAGTCAGCTGGCGGCTTTAGATAAACTGCACCTGACCATCAAGGGTTACTCCTTCCAAGGCGAATTGCTCTACGATGCCCTGATGAATTCCTACCGCCGCTATTGGGCTAAAAATCAGTAGATAACCTACAAATGCCGCTGCAATTCGCTCAGGCAACTGATCTCTAAGGTTACTTCGGTCTGATGAGCTACTTGTTCGGGATTGTAGAAAATAGTATTCAGCCCAAGTGCTTTTGCTCCGCCAATGTCTGTCTCAAGGTTGTCGCCAATCATGGCTGAGTCGTGTGTACTTGCTCCTGTTTGCGCGAGCGCATAGTCAAAGATTGCCCGATGAGGCTTTTTGTACCCCGAGTTTTGGGAGGTAACCAGAACCTCAAAATAATGTGCGATGCCTGCGCTGCGAATTTTAGTTTGTTGAATATCGTCAAAACCATTGGTGATTATGTGCAAGCGATAGCGGTTGGACAAATAGTCCAAAGTTTCGTGGGCATGAGGCAGCAGATGCGGCTTCGTAGGGCAAATAGCCAAGTAGTCATCGCTGAGTTGGGGTGGTGGCGTACCCGATGCGCCTAACTTCCTCCATACGCGGATAAATCGCTCCTCCCGAAGAGTGTGCTGGTCTATTTTGCTGTGGTTATACAAATCCCATAATTGCCGATTCACCATGCTGAATGCACTCATAAAATCAGCAGCCGAGAAATTGCCCCATTGTTGCAGGCGGTAAGTCTCGTAAAGCTCGGCGAGCGTCTCGTTGGAGTTGCGTTCAAAATCCCACAAGGTGTGGTCTAAGTCGAAGAAAAGATGCGTGTAAGTTGTCATTCAGCTAAGGATAATTACCTCTCAAAGATACTTCGGATTTAGTACATTGCAGCTAAGCTATTAAACATCCTGATACGACAATGATGCTCAAACGACGTTCGTTTCTCAATCTAGCAGCGCTGACTCCTGCGCTGGCGCTGCCGCAGTGGTCGTTTGCCGGTATGCAAAACGACGAGCTACCCGCTGCTATCCGCGCACTGAAGCCTATGACCGATGGGATCGTGCCTATCAGCCGCGAAGAGCGACAGGCGCGAATTGCTAAGGCGCAAAGCCTGATGCAGGCAAATAAGATAGATGCTATTTTCCTTGAGCCGGGTACTTCTATGCGCTACTTCCTCGATTTTGACTTTTTTACTTCCGAACGGATGGTAGCCGCCGTCATTCCTGCCAAAGGCGAAATTACCTACATCTGTCCCAAATTTGAGGAAGGAAAAGTTGGCGAATTAGTCAAATTCGGTACAGAAATCCGCACTTGGGAAGAACATGAAAGCCCCTACAAGGTCGTGGCAGGTATCCTGAAAGATCGCGGAACGCCCAACAGAACGGTGGGGATAGAAGAACGCGTGCGCTTTTTCCTGTTTGAAGGCATCCGCCGCGAGGTGTCGCGCCTCAAGTTTGTACTGGCAGACCCTGTAACGGCAGGTTGCCGTATGTTCAAGTCGTCGGCAGAACTTGCACTCATGCAGAAAGCCAATGACGTTACTATCGCTGCCTACAAAGCCGTCTTCGATTCGCTTTATGAGGGCATGACACAAAGCGACTTCAGCCGCTTGGCGGCAGCTGCCCATCGCGCACTGGGTATCAGCGGCTCTATCGGCGCTAACTTTGCCGAAGCCTCTGCTTTTCCGCACGGCAGCAGCAAGCCCCAACAACTGAAAGAAGGCGATATTATACTGGCTGACGGCGGCTGTACCGTAGAAGGCTATAAGTCCGATATCAGCCGCACGATCGTATTTGGCAAACCTTCTGCCCGCCAGTTAGAGGTTTGGAATGTAGAAAAAGAAGCACAAACTGCCGCGTTTGAGGCAGCAAAGTTAGGCGCACCTTGTGAGGCAGTAGATGCTGCGGCACGGGCGGTCATCACAAAGGCAGGCTTCGGCCCGGACTATAAGTATTTCAGCCACCGCACCGGACACGGCATCGGTATGGACGGGCACGAGTGGACCAATCTGGTACGCGATAACAAAACGCCGTTGCAAGCAGGCATGTGCTTCAGCAACGAGCCGGGCATTTACATTATCGGGGAGTTTGGCGTGCGTCTGGAAGACTGTTTTTACATGACCGAATCAGGGCCTAAGTACTTCAGCCAGCCCAGCCCTGCACTGGAACAGCCTTTTGCCTAAGAAAAATTGCTTGAGTATTAATTATAGAACGCTGATGCAGGCGGATTACACAGGTTTTTACGGATTTCTTTTCTTAGTGAAAATCCGCATTATTTCGTGCGATCTGCCTTTATCAGCGTTCTAAAAAATCAGAACAACCCGGGTTTGGTTGCTTAGCTCTGGAAGGCTTTTGTATAGTTCAGAATGAAGTAAGCAGAAGCCGCACGGATCATATTTTCTTCGTTGAAACCTTTTTGCTTGAAGCGCTCTTTCATTATGCGCTCTACTTCGCCCGGGCCATAGCCATTTTTGGTATCTAAGAAACTGCTCATTTTTCCTACAGCTTCAAAAGAAAGTTCACCACTTTTGGTATCATAAGATACGCGCAGGTAGTCGGGCTTAGAAATTTTCCACATATAGCCCGAGTTAGTAGCATAGTAGAATAGCACATTGTAAACGCCACTGCTGCTGCGTTCGTCTTTGATAACCAAGTCAGTAAAAAATACTTTGTTGGCATTAGTTCCCTGCGTAACGGTAACTTCAAACTCGTAGCGATCGCTGCGAACCTTTTTGTTAGTGAAGAGATAAGTTACTTTTCCGCGCTCTACGCGGCATTTGATAGCCTGCCCTGCACGGGTCCGATTTTCACACGTAAAAAGCGGCTTATTTTGTTGTGGTTTTGCTGTTGTGCAGTCGCAAGGAGCATCGGTAGGCGGCGTGTGGAAACTGCTCAGTAGGAAGATACTTGTAGCAACTACAGTATTGAGGATGATTTTCATGTGGCTCATCTAGTTAAGTTAGAAATAAGGTAAATCGTTAGCAAGTGGTCATCTGCGCGACGAAAATTTACTCATCAGCTTGGTAAATTCTGCACCCATCAGGAAAATTATAGACGAGTAATAAATCCATACCAACAATACTGCCAAAGAAGCGGCAGCACCGTATATCAGGCTGATGCTGCTAAAGCCGATGTAAATACCAATCAGCCAACGACCGACACCAAAGAAAATTGTAGTGAAAAGTGCGCCATAGAAGGTATGCAACATTGACATCTTGACATCGGACAAACCCTGATAGATCAGCCAGAAGAGTAACAGCAGGATGCAGAAAATCAGCCCGCGCCCTGTGAGCGCTTTCATAAATTGCAGTTGCCAAGTCAGCGCCTCGCTAATCCGATTATAGATAACGGCCATGGTTTGCTCTACAATCATCAGTACAACAATCAGCAGCCCAATTATAAAAGTGATTACCAACCCGATGAATCGCTTTTTGAGCAGTTGCAGGAAGGTGAGCCGATCTTTTGTTTTCATCCCCCAGATTTTATTGAGTGCGTTGTGTATCGCAGAAAAGACAGACGTAGCGCCTACCAGCACCGTAACAATACCAATGGCAAAAGCGCCCGAGCTGCGTCCCTCAAAATAGGCAAAGCGAATAATAGACTCTATCAGGCGCGCAGTCTCTCCACCGATAAGGGCGGCAGTTTTACTGTAGATTTCGCCCTGCGCTGCTTCTTGCCCAAATACAAAACTGCTAACGGAAAGAATAATGAACAGGATAGGCGCGAGCGAAAAAGTAGTATAATAAGCAAGCGCTGCGCTGTGGGTAAAGCAATCGTCTTGGATAAAGTTTCTTCCCAAAACACATAGGCTTCGCCCGATTTTTGTCAGTGAATATTTGGCATTCATGCCGCTAAAATGCTTAATTTTGATATGCAAGGCAAAATTTTCGATTAGTCTTGCCTAAAATTACATACTCATAATCAATGATGGAATCCGGAATCTTACAGAGTGGCAGGGTCATATTGCTCAGTACCAGCCAGTACACCAAAGACGGCGATATTGTCGTAAACAACGCAGCAGTGTCGGCGGCCGCTGCTATGCGGCAGACAGTAGAGCAACAACTCATGGTCGGTCTGGCAACTGATAGTATTGTGTGGCTAAATAACAATCCTGATGTAATTAGTGTCAAGGAGCAGATAGCGCTGGCAGCCGAGCAAGCAAACGACCTGCTGTTGATCTACATAGCAGGCACGGCAGTATTGCGACGCGGGCAGATCTATATCACGCTGCCGCATTCTACTCTTTCCCAGATTCACGTCAATGGTCTTTCTATTCAGGAACTGGCAGACATTGTCCGCGAGCCTGAGGGTGCGCACAAACTTTTTATTCTGGATTGTCATTTTTCAGGTGATGCGGCAGACATGGCGCAGGCTGTGCGCGAAGAGTTGCACCGCCACGCTGCCAAACTGAAAAAATCCTTTCTGATTGCCCAACCTTGGCTGGAAGGTAGAGAAACGCTTGGACAGCAAATCAGTCGTATTTTACAAGAAGGTGTGCCTAAACCACAGGAAGCCCTTACGCTGGAAGATCTGTGTCAAGAACTGAACGAGACAGCACAACGCCATCGCCAGCCCGAGCCTATCATGGCAGCCAAAAAGCATACACTTAGTCTTACAATTGCTGCCAACCAGCGCTACAAAGAATTCAGGCGGCTGTTTGCTGAAGCTCGCCGCGCTTTCGATAAACAAAATTTTGATGCTGCGCTTACCGCATTCTCTCAAGCGCAGGGGCTTTATCCCAACGACGACGAAACAAGCACGCACATTCGCTTTATCCATCGCTATCAGGAAGCTGAGCAGTTTTATGCACAGAGGCAATATATGCTTGCCCGCCGCGCCTACGAAACTGCGCTCGGACTGATTCCGGCGTCGTTTCTGCTTGAGAAAATAGAACGCACAACAGCAGATCTTGCCAATCATTACTTCGAGCTTCAGCAGTACGATCAGGCGAAGGCAGCCTATGCGCGATTGGTCAGTGATCATCCCGGCAATACCTTCTACCTTGAGCGCTTGCAGATCAGTACCAACGAACACCGCTATCACGAACTGATAGACAAGGCAGATAACCATTACTTCCGCTATGAGTTTGTAGAAGCCCTTGAGGCGTACAGAGAAGCGCTAACCATTCACACCGATACCAAAACCGAACGCCGCGCTCAAGAGTGCCAGCGTTATGTGGATGTGCTGGTCTATTTGCAACAAAAAGCAGAGGCAGATGTCCGTGCCCGCATTGAAGCCGAACTTCGGCAGAAAGCAGACACAGAGGTTGCCGAGCGCGTTGCACAGTTACAGAAAGAATTAACTGCACGCATAGAACAGGAGACTGCGCAAAAAATGCAGGAGAAATACGATGCTATGGTTTGGGATGCTGCCTTGCAAAGCAATCAGCGGGCAGCTATCAATCTCTACCGCACACTCTTTCCGCAAGGTGCATTTATTGATCAGGCAGACTATTGGCTCAGCCTCCATCAGGAGTCTGTTTACGCTTCTGCGCCGCCTGCTGATACGCCGGCAGAAAAGCAAATTCCTGTATTTAATCCTGAGGAAAAAACAGAGGCATCTATTCCTGCAACCATTCACACAACGCCCCCTCCGGAAGTAACTCAACAGGAAACACAACGCGCTGCCGAGGTACAGTTAGACGAAGAAACACTCTGGAGCCGGGCGCTTGCTGCCGATACCATTGAAGGTTACATGGAATACATTTCCAAAACAGTAGATTCAGAACACATAGCAGACGCATACTATCGCATCAGCCGCATCCGCAATGCTGCCTCCGAGTTTCAGACAGGCGATACACCTACAGCCCCTTACAGCGAAAGCTCAGGCTTCTTTTCAATGAATGGCTACACCGAACGTCCGCCCGAGTCATTATCACCTGATACGCCGACCTTCGTAGATCAGACATTCCTAACCCCAGCTACCGACCTAACCCCTCGCGATAGCAGCGGTGAGCAGTTTGAGGAAGAACTTTGGCGCGAAGCACAGGCAGAGCATACCTCACAAGCCTACCAGAACTACCTGAATCGTTCCATCCAGCTGAAATATGCCGATCAGGCACGCGAACAAATTACCGATTTGCAAGAGAAAGAACGGATGCAGGAAGCCTTAGATTGGGAAAAAGCAAGTTCGCAAGATACTTTGGAGGCATATAAAGCATACATTGGAAAGTATCCTTTTGGTAACTTTTATGCCAAAGCACGCTTCCGCATTGCGCGATTAGAATCAGAGATCAATTAATATTATAAGGTGTAAGTATTTATTGATTTTCGCTTGTTTATTACAGGCGCAACCATTAACTTCACATCTCGAAATAACATAGTCATGGCAGAAGATAAAGAAAAACAGGAAAAGCTCAAGATGCTCGAGCTGACCATTGCCAAGTTAGACAAAGCATACGGCAAAGGCACTGTTATGCGACTCAACGGCGATAAGGTGGAGGACATTCCCGCCATTTCAACAGGTTCGTTGGGGCTGGATATAGCCTTAGGGATCGGTGGATTACCTCGCGGGCGCGTGGTAGAAATCTATGGGCCGGAGTCGTCAGGTAAAACTACTCTAACCCTGCACTGCATCGCAGAAGCACAAAAAGCCGGCGGTCTGGCAGCTTTCATAGATGCGGAACATGCCTTTGACAAGGCGTATGCTGAAAAACTCGGCGTAGATCTGGATAATTTGCTCGTTTCACAACCCGACAATGGAGAACAGGCGCTCGAAGTGGCCGAACAACTGATCCGCTCTGGAGCAATTGACATCATTGTTATTGACTCTGTGGCAGCGCTTGTACCCAAAGCAGAGTTGGAAGGCGACATGGGCGAGAGTAAAATGGGCTTGCAGGCGCGTCTGATGAGTCAGGCTCTCCGCAAACTCACCGGAACGATCAGCAAAACCAACTGTTGCTGCATCTTCATCAACCAGTTGCGCGACAAGATCGGTGTAATGTTTGGCAGCCCTGAAACTACTACGGGCGGTAATGCACTGAAGTATTACGCATCTGTTCGCTTAGATATCCGCCGCATTGGTGCAATTAAAGAAGGTGCTGACAATGTAATCGGCAACCGCACCCGCGTTAAAGTGGTAAAAAATAAAGTTTCCCCGCCCTTCCGTCAGGCAGAGTTCGACATCATGTACGGCGAGGGCATTTCCAAAGTAGGCGAAATCATTGATTTGGCTTCAGAAATGGAAATTGTGAAAAAATCCGGCTCTTGGTTCTCCTACAACGGTAATAAACTCGGACAAGGACGCGACTCGGTTAAAAACCTGCTGGCAGACAACCCCGAACTCGCCGATGAGATAGAAGCCAAAATCCGTGCGATGGCAAAAGGGCTACCTGTACCCGATGCAGTCAGTGCTAACGGCGAAGCAGACGAGTAATAAACTTGCAAATAAATCCGACATTACGTCAAGCCTTGTCGGATTTATTTTTTGTTAAGTAGCTCTATAAAATGGTAGCGCATCCTGAAGAGCGTGTTACAAGGCAATTGTCATACTACTGATAAAGGTATCCTGCCAATGCTGTTGGCAGATAAAGCATGGCAACAAGTTCTCTCTTAACACTATTTAAGCCCCCCTTGTAAAGGCAGGGCAGGGCTTTTTCAATAGCTTTGCAGCTATGATACAGATTCCTCAGCGTGCAAGGCTGGCTACATACCTCTTCTGTGGTCTGTTGCTCTTTTTTTTGTGGCTTTTTTGTGCAGGCGATGCACGTGCGCAGCGTCCCGCGCAAAACGCAAGCAGTGCAGGTGCCAAACAGCAGCCTGCCAAAAAAGAACCTCCTGTCGAACTGCTTCCCGGAGCAGGCATCCTAATCGGCGACGTAATCAAAGGCGAACATGTGCGTAAAGTCCTGATGGACAGCATCACACGGGTACAAGTCGGCTTTCGGCAGGGAGGGGCAATGATGTACTGCGACAGCGCCATTCAGTATATCGAACGCAATGTAGTGAACGCATTCGGACGTGTTTTTCTGATTGATTCGGACAGCACCACTGCCGTTGGCGACTCACTTTTCTACGACGGCAATACGCGCATTGCTCGCCTGAGAGGCAATGTTATTTTGCGCGATAAAGACAAAACCGTTACTACTAATCGGTTGGATTATAATCTGGCGACCAAAATTGCCAACTACAGTGGCGGCGGAACTGTTCAGGACGACAGTTCGCGCCTCACCAGCCGCGTAGGCTACTACAATACCATTACTAAGGTAGCCAATTTTCGTGGGAATGTACAATACGAAAGCCCCGAAACGCAGCTTTCGGGCGATACCCTTACCTATAATGCCCGCTCGAAAATAGTGTTTTTCAACTCGCGGACACGCATCAAAACTCGCAACGGCGATATTGTTACCGATAGGGGGGAATACAATACCGTGCTTGGCAAGTCTAATTTTAAAGGGCGTACTAAAATTGATACTGACGAATACACCATTAGCGGCGACATGCTGGACTACGACCGCGTGATGGAGCGCGGCTTTGCCAAAGGAAATGTAGAATTTTACAACAAAAAAGACAACTTCTTTATCCTTGGCGATTTTACGCGTTACGATGGTGTACTGGAAACCAGTCAGGTATATGGCAATGCCGTACTCATCAGCCCGCAGAAAAACAGTACCGATACGCTTTTTCTTGCTGCCGATACACTTATTTCCTACAAGGAAGCGGCTCTTGCTGACTCGCTGCCCGAAATCAAAAAACTGACTGCCTATCGGAATGTGCGTATCTATCGCTCTGATTTTCAATCAAAATGCGACTCGCTGGGCTATAACCTGAGCGATTCTACGATTTATTTCTACTACGATCCTATCATTTGGTCTAAAGGCTCGCAGTTGGTTGCAAAACATATCAACGTGCGCATGAAAAATAACCAGATAGACTCTATGAGCCTACAGGAAAAGGCATTTATCATTTCGCGGGACACACTTCTCAATTTTAATCAGACGCGAGGGAAAAGCATAGAAGCGCAGTTTTTAAACGGCGATCTCAGAAAGGTATTCGTCAACGGGAACGGCGAAAGTATCTACCACATTTTGGAAAGCGATACGCTGCTCATGGGGCTGAACTACGTCAAATGCAGCGATATGATTATCAGTTTTAACGACTCCTCGCAGTTGGAAAATATTCTTTTTATCAATCAGCCCGAAGGAAAGTTTATTCCACCTCACGAGATCAAACGCGAAAATCGCTTTCTGGACGATTTCAGTTGGCGCAGTAGCGAAAAGCCCGCCAAAGGTGTTGTACTGGGCATTCACGCTGCCAATCAATACCGCAGCGGCGACCTGAAAGGCGCGCTGATGATTATAGACGATTTTTTCAAGGTCTTTTTGAGAGACGATCGGCTGATTTTCTATCGCCCCGGCGCTACGGAGACAGATATCAAGCCCGAGTTTTTTGTACACGTTTATCCGAAGAACAAAAATAATCTTCCGATTGATTTGCGGAAAGCAGGTTTTCAGAATTTGGGCTTTCGTTTCCCGCCCGATCAGTTGCAAAACGGAACAGCTAAATACGATTTGATGCTGCCTGAGTTTGAAGTTGCCCGCATAGTAGTCGGGCAATATGGCGCTAAGAAGCAGGCGCTCTGGCAGAAAAGCTATATTATTCGGTAAGAATCTGCTTTGCCCAGAGAGATGCTAAGCAAAGATGAGTCATCCTAAAAATTGCGGTAGAAACAGATACAGACGGAATGAGCGTTTCAAAAATTCGGGATGACTCATGTTAATAACCTACAGATGCTTGCTTACTGTTCCGTAATCACCTGTACCCAGCCCCGACAGGTGCGCCCTTCCGGAGAGGTGAGCAAGTAGAAATAAGTACCGCTGCTGCCTTCGCCGCCCCAGTCGTTGCGATAGTTATCCGAAGAGAAAACCAGTCTGTTCCAGCGATTGAAGATTTGTAATTTCCAATTGTCCCGAATATTATTAATGACGAATACGTCATTTCTGCCGTCGTTATTGGGTGTAATTACGTTTGGCGGCAAGATATTTTCCACAGGGACTTCAATCGTGCGCGTTGCGGTGCAGGCGCGATTGCTTGCTGTGAGCGTAATACTGTAAACGCCTGATCGCGGGTAAGTTACCGTTCCCGGTGTTCGTCCGGTAAAGGTTTGCCCGTTGCCCAGCGACCATACAAAATTGGTAGCGTTCGCGGTGCGATTGACCAGCTGGAGTGTGCCCGGGCTGCCGCATTCAGATGAGGTAACTGCTTCAAAATCAATTGTAATTGCTTGAAAAACTTCGACGGTTAGGGCAGTGTCTATAAAGCAGCCGCCTGCATCGAAGATGCGCACCTGATAGCGGGTGGTCTGTGCAGGTCGTGCTGTTGGGTTGGCGATATTGGGGTTGCTTAGCCCCGTAGCCGGACTCCACTGGTAGCGCGTGCCGCCCGTAGCATTGAGTTGCACCGCATCGTTGGAACAAATAGCCACATCAGGGCTGAGTGTGATGCCGGCGCGGAAAAGTGCAGGATTGAATCCATTAACATCTACAAAAGCACTGTCTCGTGCAATACACTGCCCGTTGCGCACCGTCAGGCGTACTAAATAGCGTCCGTTGGCGGCATAGCGTTGCGCAGGAGGTTGGAAACCTTCAAAGGTTCTGCCGTCGCCAAAGTCCCAGCTGTAAATTTCGCCGTTGTTGATGCCTGTATTGGTCAGGCGCACCAGTGGATTCGGCTCACATTGTCCTTCTACGGTACTCGTAAACCGTGCGATGGGCTGTGGTACAACCGTTACAACGATGAAGGTGTCGCGGATGCAGCCGCCGTCTGCTTCTACGCGCAGGTTGTAGCGGGTCGTTTGTTGCGGGGAAGCAATCGGGTTGGCAATATTGGGGTTGCTAAGCCCTGTCGCAGGTGTCCATGTATAGCGCGTTCCTCCCGAAGCGGTCAGTTGTACGCTTTGCCCGCTGCAAAGGGTAGGCGGCTCGCTGAGCGAGACGGTCAGGGCAGATGAGATCCGCACAGTTGCCGTATCGCGACTGACGCAGTTGGCTTCTGTTACGGTGAGTATGATGCGGTAAGTGCCGGGGCGTTCATACCGGAAGATAGCAGGCTGTCTGCCCGTGAAGGTTCTGCCATCGCCAAAGTCCCACTCGAAGCGCTCGCCGCCGACTGAATTATTGGTGATGCGCACCAGTGTTGCAGGATCGCAGGGGTCGGCTAATTGCGCGGTAAAGTCTGCCTGTACATTGCGCACTATAACCGTAACTGTGGTGTCGTAAGTACATCCGGTGGGGCTGGTCGCGCGCAGGCGGTAGGTAGTTGTTTGTGTGGGTCGCGCAATCGGATTGGCAATGTTTGCGTTGCTCAATCCTACGGCAGGCGACCATGTGTAGGTGCTGCTCGGATCGCGGGTATCGGCTGACAACTGCACTGCTTCGCCTCGGCAGATCGGTTGCGGCGCTGCCAGTTGCAACTGTCCGGGACGTACCCGAACAGTATCAAAAACAGTAGCAGGGCGGCAGAGTAGGTCGTTCTCTGCGGTGAGTCTGATGGCATAGCGCCCTTCGGTCGGAAAAACAAAATGGGCATCGCGCACCTGCGAGGTGAAAATGACGCGGTTGGTTGCCAGATCGCGGATTTCCCAGCTAAAACGCGTGGCATTGACACTGCGGTTCGGAAATCGGAAGTCTGCCGGTGCGCAGAGTTCCTTTGTCAGATTGCCTGCCGCATCAGTAGTGATGAATGCTGCCCGCAGTTCGTCAATATCTATCTTAAAGGCAGCATTGTTACAGCCGCCTGTGGGGTTTTCGGCACTTGGGGTAGCTGCGCGATTGACAACTGCCCAGACGCCGGGTGTTGCCGGAAACGTGTTGCTCCGGCAGGCGCAAACGGCGTGGTAGATAACCCCGTTTTTATCGAAACGGCTGGTGCCGCCGTCCACGTGGTCGCCGTCTTCCAGACTGTTGCCGCCAATGTAAGTACCGTAGATCAATGAGCGGGCATTGGTACTTAGCACGGCGATGTAGAAGTCATCGCCTGCAAAAGCAGATGTTTTGATCGCATCAGGTGTAATAGGCATGCCCGTAATAGAGGTTGCCTGACCGGGCAATGAACCGGGGTAGGGGGGGAAGTTATTCGTAAACCCACCCCATCCTGCCAGATAGATATTCCCGCATTCATTGACTAAGAAGGCAGTTGGCGACATATCGGGTCTGCCGCGCGAAGCGCCGATAACAGTCGAAAATAGTGTGCGGTTGAGGGTCGGTGGCAGCGCGTGAATAAACTGTCCGCTACTTGGATTGTTGAATACGCCCGGTGTGATCGGGTACGCACCTACTGTAGTTCCGAACACATAAACGTTGTTGTTCCCGTCCAGATCGAGTAAATACGCCTGATTGAATGCAGCAGTACCCAGAAAGGTACTGTTCAACAATGCGCCCGCAGCAGAAAGGCGTACTACAAACCCGTCGGTTGCTCCGGCATAGGTACTGATCAGCGCTCCGGGAGTAATCGGGAAACTGGTACTAGTAGTGCCCCCGCAGACGATTACTTCGCCCGTCGAGGCAACGCGCAGGCTGTAGGCAGCATCAAAGTCGTTTCCGCCCAGATAGGTACTCCAATCCAAAGTGCTTAAGGTAGGATTCATGCGGAATACGACGGCATCAGTCGCCCCATTGAGCGTATTGGCAATCGCATTGCGTACAGGGAAGTTGGTAGAACGCGTACAGGAAGCGATGTAAATGTTGTCGTTGGCATCTACGACCACCTCGCCGCGCAATTCGTCGCCGTAGTTGCGCACCAGCGGGGAAAGGTTGGTAATTCCCTGGATGACACGCATATTGACCCCATCGTTACCCGATCCTCCTACGTAGGTAGAAGCGATCAACTGGTTGCCCTGATTGCTGAGGATGCTGACAAAAATATCCGAGCCCGCGAGGTATTGTATCCCGCCGATTGGTTCGTGTGCTACCCCGCCGTTGAAGGTGCGGTCAAAGGCAGCTATTGTGGTTGGAAAGTTGGCAGAACCTGTCGTACCGAAAATCACTAACTGATTGCGATTATTGATAATCATACTGTGCGGAATTTCGGTATTACCGCCGCCCAGAAAGGTTGAAGCCAATAGTACGCGCCCATCGGGGCTGAATTTCTGGATAGCAACATCTACCAAAGCGTTGAATTGCAGTTGAAACGCGCCGACAGTAACAGGGAAGTTCCTGCCGAAGATAGTGCCGCCTGTGTAGGTATTGCCTGCCTCGTCGAAGGTGGCGCAGTTGCCCCAGTGGTCGCTGACCGAACCTGAATAAGTGGAAAAGACTAACTGCGGATCTATCACAAGTTCGTAGGCGGGGTCGTAGCCTTGCGGGAAATCAAACTTGAGCAAGTTGCCGTCCAAAACAAAGCGCGAAGGCACTTCTACCTGTTCGCCGTTGATGATTTGAAACGTATAGGGTTTGTATTCCGTGATGGTTTGCAGCGTAGAAGTAACGGTCAGATTGCCATTAGTTTCTAATTTGAGATCGGTTGCGCCCTCGTAGCGCAGGGCAATCTGCATCGGGTTGCTGCGGGGAGCTACTTCAAACTCGTATTTCAGTGCCATATTCTGCGTAAAAACACGCAGGTCAATGCCCTGATAGATCTGCGAATAGCGCACTTCGGCATAAGAGCGTATATCGCTTGCCCAGCGGCTTTCATCTGAGCCGATAAAGTAATTTTGCGGCGCTCCGGCAGGCAGCGATGCACTTATCTGCGGCTCGGGATTCGCATTTACGAAGTGAACGCGCACTCCGTGTCCACGAACGGTTCTGTCCTGAAATGGTGCGGTTTGTTCAGTGCGCGAAATCTGAGAAATAAGCGATCCGTTGTCTAAGTTTCTGCCGTGTTTCAGATCATTGACGCGCTGCTGATCATAAAATCCATAGTGAATACCGCTTTTCATCAAAAAGAAAAAACCCGCAGGAATGTCTGCCCGATAGCGGATCTGCGGATCCCACTGTCCTTTGTTTTCTGTGAACTGGTAGGCATGTTCTGCCTGCTGCAGTCGTTTGCCGAATCCGCCGTTAGCATAGAGGCTGCCGACTATCCCCGACAAGGTGAACCATAAAAGGCATAATCTTTTCATTGGCAATGGTTTTATTGTTGATAAATCAGGTATGCGATGTATGAAATATAGATAGCCAGTAATAATACGCCTTCCCAGCGGTCAATGCGCCTGCCTTTGCCTGTGAACAGGAAAATAAACATGGCGATGCTGATGCCAATATTCATCAGGAGTTCTGTGTTCATGGCAGGATTAAAGGAGAGTGGCGTAGTAACAGCACTTGCTCCCAGAACGAGGAAAATGTTCATAATATTCGAGCCGACTACGTTGCCAATAGCAATGTCGGAGTTTTTCTTGAAGGCAGCTACTGCGGAAGTAGCCAGTTCGGGCAGCGAAGTACCCGCCGAGATAATCGTCAGCCCAATTACTGCTTCGCTGATCTCAAAAGCCTTTGCCATTTCGACACCGCCTTCAACAATCCAGCGACCACCAACTACCAGACCGACAATGCCTACTACGATGTAAATAATTGATTTTCCGAGCGACATGACTGCAATTGGAGGGCTGCTTTCTTGATCTGCTTTGGCTACATCAGTAACGTAATACATAAAAATAACAAAAAAACACAACAGGATCAGCCCATCGGAGCGGGAAATAACTGACGAAGCATCTCCGTTGAAAAACGCGTCGTTGGCAACGAACCACACAACGAGCGCCGCCAGCAGATTGAGCGGTATTTCTTTCCAGAGTGTATTGTGCTTTACGTTGATGGGATGTAAAATTGCCGAAAGCCCCAGAATAACCATCACGTTGAAAATATTGCTGCCTATTGCGTTGCCTATTGCCATATCGGTACTACCCTGCGTACTTGCGGTCAGATTGACGATCATTTCAGGAGCGGAAGTACCAAGCGCCACAATCGTCAGTCCGATGAGCAGGTCTGAAACATTGAAGCGCTTTGCCAGTGACGACGCGCCTTCCACTAAATGGTCGGCACCAAGAATCAATAGGAATATCCCTACGATAAACAGCAGATAAATCATATGTTTGCCATGAATAACAAGCTAAGTTAATTGCTTTCGCTCGTTATTTTGTTATGCTATACTTGTGTCAGCTGTTTTTAGGGAAGTCGCTCCGGTATCCGATACGTCAATTTGCCATAGATGCGTTGCAGCAGCCCTTGAAAATTGCCTGTTTCTGCGTTGCTTTTGTCTATGCTCTGAAACAAACTTTTGATTTTGTACATGCCAAAAACCGAATTGGGCAAAGTGGCGCGCGGTATCTCCAGCAGGTCTGCAACGGCATCGCCCAGTAAGAAACGCATATAGGAAGGCACAAAGCCTTTCAGCCGCATCAGCACGGATGCATTCACGTTTTGTTCGATGCTTTCGATAAGTGCTCGTGTAAGTGCCGTGCCTTCGGGCGAAGGTTTAAACTGCCTTTTGGCAATGGCTTGTTCTAAGCGGGCAGCTGTTCGCTCGTCGGTAGGGAGCAGTTGCTCTTGTACTCCGAGGAAGTGTCCGATTACATTCCAGAGGTGAATAAATCCGGCAGCCTGTTCATACGCAACTGCATGGCCTATTTTGCGCAGTCCTTGTATGACGATGAACGAAAAAGCCAGATTCGTACCTGCCATATCTTCTTGATTGATAGGCACACCCCAGAGGCGGTTGTTCCATTTGCCGGAGCGGCGGATATGGTAGCGCACGGCGGCGTGCATCAGCCGCACTGTAATGAGCATACGCATCGGCTGCGGGATAGCGGGCTGCGCCAGCGAAAATATATCCTCGTTGTGCGCAGCGAGCACGAATTGTGCAGTTTCTGCCAGCCTGCGGCGGGTATCTTCTATGATGCGTTGCGAGCGGTAAAGCACCTTCGCGCCGTCGGCAGCAGCATAGCAGTAGGGCAGCGATAAAAAGCCAAGCAGCAGCATGACATCTTCGGCGTGCTGCTTGAAGAAGTTGCGCCCTGTGCGGATTTGTTGATCATTGGCCCAGTCGGGCATTTGTGCGTAGTGCAGCCAAAACGGATGTTCCGGATAGAGCATCAGGGGCAGTGGCGTATCGCGTTCGTCTGCCCAACGATGGAGAGTAGCTAAAGCCTCTTTAGGATTGTCCTCCAGCAAGAGGGCAATAAACGCATCTGCGGGCTGATCGGCTGTTTGCCGCATAGCCGCCAGCCAGTCATCTACACGCGGATTGGAAAGCCTTTGAATTGTTAGCACACTGCTTAAACGATCTGTCGCTGCCGTTTGTTTAGTTTTTCACAGGCGGTGTAGTAGTAGAAATAAGTTCGCCTTTGCGCCAAGTCTCTACTTTCAGCAACTTGCCTTGCTCGTCGTAATACACCCATTTGCCTACTTTCATATCGCCGAGTTGTTTGCCGTAAGAGGCAATTTTGCCGTTAGTGTGGTAGTTTTTTACATCGCCGTTAATCCTGCCATGGCGATACATTTGTTCAGAGGCTATATTGCCATTTTCGTGGTAGTATTTCTGCCAGTTTTGCATGATACCTTTTACAAAAAATTCTTCTGCGGCTAATTTGCCGTTGCTGTGCCAAGAAGGGCGTGGCCCGTCTATGCGGTTATCTACGTATTTTTCGCGGCGGCGCAACTGCCCGTTGCTGTGGTAATATTCCCAAGTGCCTACGGGCTTATTGGCAACAAATTCCTGTACAGTATGCGGATTGCCGTTGTCGTAGAAAGATTTGATTTTTCTGTCCTGCTCGTTGTTGCGGTAAATAATGCGCTCTTTGAGTTTGCCGTTTTCGTAGTAGTACTCGTTGGTACCTTGTAATTTGCCGCGCTGGTAGTTGAGTACACTTCGGATCACACCATTGTCGTAATAGCTTTTCACCGTACCATGCAGTACAGCGCCAAGAATAGCCGTCATAGACGCGCTTTGGCTTTCGAGCAGTCCTTTTTGTCGCATGATCACGCGCCCTTCAATGGTTTTCTGTCCGTTGGGGCTGAATTTCCTAAAAATGCTATAGCGCTCGCTGTCGCGCAAAATTTCGGTTTGCAACTGTCCGTTGCGGAAAAATGAGCGAATCGTATCTCCTGAAATTTGTCCGTTGATATAATAAACCTCGCTTTGCGGATTGCCATTGTCATAATAAGTGGTCAGCTTGCCGTGTTGCTGGTGTCTGCGGTAGTTGGCTATTTCTTTGGGATGTCCGTTTTCGTAGTACTCGATGGCAGGCCCGTGCAGCGAGTCGCGCTCAAATACTACTTTAGATTTGATTTTTCCATTGGCAAAGTAGGTGTAAAATGTGTCTTGCAAGGCATCGTTAACAAATTTGCCGCGCTGCAAAATACGCCCTTGCAAGTCATAAACGACAAGTTCGCCTTGACGCTTGTCGTCTCGGCATTCGTATTCCAGTTTTTTTTGTCCTGTGGGATAATATTCAGTGAAAATACCTTCGCGCTTACCGTCGACAAACGTACCGTTTGCCTCCAGATCGCCCGACTCGTAGTAGCGCACGTACTTACCGACCATATTGCCCTCTTCAAACTGCCCTGTGGTTTTGAGTCTGCCACTTTTGTAGTAGCTCTTGTAAGGCCCGTGCATGACATCCCTGCCGTTGTCGTTTTTGATAAAATACTCTTCCTTTACAGCAGTATCTACCGAATCGAAATAGGTGATAATTTTTTGCAGATTTTGTGCCTGAATGGTGTAAGTTGCGGCTACATAAAGCAACATACATACTATCAGCCTCCGATGGTTCATAGAGCAGATGTGAGATAAAAATGATGATCAGCGTAACGATCACTCCATAGGGTCTCTTTTAGGTAAATGTTTTCGTTGTGCCAGTTTTTGCATGTACAGCAATCCGTTACCGACGTAGTAGCGGTCGTAGGTAAGCGGAGGGCCAAATTTAGGATACAACTTGCCTGTATTGTGAAAATGGAACGCATCCTGATAGGCTTTCTTTTTGAGCAAGTGTCCGTAGTTTTGCTTGACCCACTTCATGCCGTGATACAAACTCTTATCGCCCTTTAGTTCATCAATATGAATGCCAAGATGTATAGAGTGATAGCCCATAATTTGCAGCGGTCCCCAAGAGGTGGCAAACTGTTGCAGGGTTGTGCGGCTTTTTCCTCGCAGGTGTTCCTGCCTGATGCCGCTGTAGGCAGCTATTTCGCCCCGCTGAACAGCCTGTAATTTCTCAAAAACTTGTGCTTCGTAGCGGCTGCCGGGTGGATCATTGGCAGAGCATTCCAGCAAAATCAGCGCCTTAATGTAATTGGCAGGCAGCCCCAACTTGACGGATAGGGCATCTACCTGTGTCCCGTAGTTGGTATCTACTTTCCTAAGGGCAAAGGCTACTGCTGCTGCCTGTTGATTGGATTGAAGTGGACTTGGCTGTAAGGCGATGTACAGCAATACGCCCCCGCAACATGCGGCCAGTAAGACAATCCAGAAATAGGGGCGCTTCAATAAACGCATATGAGGCAGTGTTTCAATTATTAAATATATAACTTTGCACAAATTGTTGGGTTATGCGCAAAGATTATCTCAGCGGCGAACCTGCTGACAATCCGGAAGAGAAAGAAATAGAACGCGCTCTGCGTCCGCTTTCATTCGACGATTTTGCCGGACAGGACAAAATTGTCCAGAATCTAAAGATTTTTGTTGAAGCTGCCAAAATGCGCGGCGAAGCGCTTGACCATGTACTCTTACATGGCCCCCCCGGACTGGGTAAAACGACTCTCTCTAACATTATAGCTAATGAGTTGCGCAGTAGCATCAAAATTACTTCGGGGCCTGTATTAGACAAGCCCAGCGATCTGGCAGGGTTACTCACCAATCTGGAGCCGAGAGATGTATTATTTATTGATGAGATCCACCGCCTCAATCCGGTCGTAGAGGAATACTTATATTCGGCAATGGAGGATTACAAGATTGACATCATGCTCGATGCTGGGCCTTCGGCGCGTTCCATTCAGATTGGGCTGAATCCTTTTACGCTCATTGGCGCTACTACCCGTGCAGGTTTGCTTACCTCGCCGCTGCGGGCGCGTTTTGGAATTAATGCCCGCTTAGAATATTACAATGCCGAACTGCTGACGAGCATCGTAAAGCGCTCTTGTAAGATCCTGCAAACACCCATAGAAGATGCCGCAGCCTATGAAATTGCACGCCGCAGCCGTGGCACGCCGCGTATTGCCAACAATTTGCTGCGCCGCACACGCGATTTTGCGCAGGTGAAGGGAACAGGTACGATAACCGTAGCAATTGCCGAAATGGCGCTGGCTGCATTAGACGTAGATCAAAACGGACTGGACGAAATGGACAATCGCATTCTACTGACCATTATTGATAAGTTCAAAGGTGGGCCCGTAGGCATCTCTACCATCGCAACGGCCTGCGGCGAAGAGGCAGAAACGATCGAAGAAGTGTACGAGCCTTTTCTGATTCAGGAAGGGTATCTCAAAAGGACTTCCAGAGGCAGGGAAGCCACGCCGCTTGCATACAAGCATCTAAAAATTGTGCCGCCAACACAGGCAGGAACTTTATTTGCTGACTAATGGATTGACGCAGCAAAAATTACTTATCGGGAATATCCATTGAGTTTTTCTTTCACTTTTTTAAGCGCCTCGTCGGTTAGGGGTTTGGTGATGAAGGTAATGACATATTTCTCGCTGATGATGCGTTCGATGTCCCGTTTGTTATCTGAACTTGAAAGCACCACTATTTTGCATTTCTCTTTTATACTTTCAGGAAAACGGCTAAATTCAAACAGAAAACTGAAGCCGTCCACAATTGGCATGTTGATGTCTAAAAAAATCAGGTCGGGGAGCATTGCAGGGTTGTGTTGTGCCTGTTCTAAGTATTCCAGAGCCGATTTACCAGAATTCTTGACTTCTATTTTGGGGGCAAATTTAGTTATCTCAATGATGCGGCGGCTGATGAAATTATCAGTGTCGCTATCATCCACAAGCATCACTAAGTTAATATTGCTGTAATTCATAATAGTTGTTGTCTCGTTTGGCTTTTCGTACGATAGTAAAACAAATATACTCTTTTTGAGTAACTTCACACTAAAAGTCAATTGTTATTTAAAAGGGAAAGCATGGCTGCTCCAAAAACTCCGGCACTGTCGCCAAGTTTAGGTTGAAGTAATAAAACTTCGGGCCTATCGCTAAAAATGTATTTCTTAGCTGCTGCCGCGCCCTGTGTGCAAAGTTCGGTAATGTTACCCACACCGCCGCCTAAAATAATAGCATCGGGATCTAATATGTTGATAACATTGGCTATTGCCTTACCGAAAAAATAAATCAGACGTTCGATTGTTGCTGTTGCATGTAGGTCGCTGCCGTCTTTGTAGCGCTGGTAGATGTTTTTCAGACTATCTTTTTTGCCGCTGATCTGCATGTAGTATTTTTGCAGCCCTGTGCCTGAAAGGATCGTTTCTACGCAGCCTGTTTTGCCGCAATAGCAAGCTCCTCCGCTTTCATCGAGGAAATTGTGGCCCCATTCGCCGCTGATGCCTTGCTTGCCATTGACGACAAATATTTCGCCTGAAGGACTGCTAAAAACCACGCCACCGCCTGCACCTGTACCCATAATTACGCCAAAAACAGACTCAAACCGAGTAAGTTTTTCGGGGACGATGCCGAGTGTTGCCTCTGCCAGCGCGAAGCAATTGGCATCATTGGCAATACGTACAGGCACTTGCAGCAACTGCTCAAGATCTTTATGAAGCATTTTACCATTGAGGCAAAGCGTATTGCTGTTGCGTATCAGTCCTGTAGTAGGGCTGATACTGCCCGGAGTGCCAATGCCAATTTGGCGAGGCTGGCTGCCTGCTGCCGCAGCCAATTGATTGCATAATTTACCAATCTGGCTAAGTACGTGTTCATAGCCTTTGTCGGCCTCGGTGTCAATGCGCAAGCGGGCAATTACGTCGTTTGCATTAGGCGAACGCAATACGATACCTTCTATCTTAGTGCCGCCCAGATCGAATCCCCAAATCAGGTCTTGTGCCATTTCAAACTTTGATGATGATAGTTTTTCTGAACATCCACAGCAAGGCTAAGTACCACGCACTCAACCACGTAAGTGCATAAGCCAGCGAGGCATTTTTTTGGACGCAGAAATTTGCCGTAAAATAAGTATAAAAGTGTGTTAATGGCGATTTTGCCATTTTCACGCTCAATTTTGAATAAGCCAAAAGTTTTGGCAGGCAGCCCGCTGAGTACGAAAACGACAATAGCATTGACTCTGTATGCCTGAAACAGAAATGCCCAGCCGCGATGCTCACGCTGATCAATTAGTTGTGATAACAAGTGCAGACAAGGTACTCAGAATACCTTTGGGATCGCGCCTTGTGCATCCGCCCGGAGATGATCTTGGGCAAGCACCAGCCGATCCACATAAGCTGCCAGATTACCTGTCTGAGAGTCTAAATCTGTCCAATCTAAATCTGTCCAAAAAGTAGCACGGACTTTAGTCTGCGATTTATTAATCGCTTGATAATCAAATAGTTAAAAACTAAAGTCTGTGCTACACTCAGCCTTTTTAGACAGCCTCCTACCCCCAGCATCAGTCCCCAATAGCCCGGCAGCAAGGCCGCGCCAAGGCGATATAGCTGTGAAGGTTTTAGATACAGAAAAAGCACCGAAGCAACAAGGTAACAAATAGCGACGCGCTGCAAAACACCCAGCATGCGCAGATAATACCGCGAAATACATCGAACGACAGCAGGTGCTGTCCGGCGCAACGCTCATAGTTTTTTGTTCACAGTTGCAAAATATGCCTTTAGTATTTTAGACCTATTTTATTGTAAATGAAACTTAGTAGCCAAGCAGGGCCGATCAGCAGGAACTGCAAGTCTTTGAAAAAAGAGGGCTTTTTGCCTTCTACTTTGTGCCCCCAAAATTGACCGATCCATGCGATGACAAAAATACCTAATGAAATCATCCATAGCGGAGCAATGTTTGCGGCTTCTAAGGCTTGTATGCCCAGCACCACAACGAGCGAAACAAACAACATCCCGATAAACATACTTAGCGAGAGGCGCAGGTAAAAAATCAGCCCCAGCAACAGTACGATCGTCGCAAAGTTGACGTAAGGTGCAATAGTCGCAGGAAATAAACTGCTCAAAAATTCGCTTGGAATACTCCACAGCAGCCCGATTACGCTAAAAAAAATAGAAGGCACACAAATCCAGTGCATCATCTTGTTGAAACTGTTTTGATGACTTTCACCGTACTCATCAAACCATTGTTGCATTGTTTTCATATTCACTTGGTGGCTTAGAAATCAGTTTGACTAATTTACATCAGATCTTTTAGTTGGTGATCGTGATGGCTTGTTTTATTTTGTATCAGTGTCATACTTAAAGTTAAGCAAAAATGGCGAGTTTTTTTCATCAAACAACGCGAGTTATTTATCAATAAGTTGATAGGTCAATTGCTTAAGTGGAGTATTGGCGGAAGGCGGCTGACTTTGGATTTGCATTGGTTAAAGAAATCGCTTTTGCTCCTTACAGAACACAAATATACCATGATGAACTGCACAATGGGTAAATCAGTTCAATGATCAGAGAAGGGGATATGCTTGTCTGCATGAATCACGTATCACATGCTGTAGGTAAATGCGTAAAAATTACTTTGAAAAATTCTGTAAGCAAAGGTTATAGGACGATGCCGGAATTATGCTGACTCAGCCAAGTAATCATCCATCAGTCGTTTGCTTTGCGCATTCGAAAAAGAAAGTGTATTTTGCTTAATCTAATTAACTATTGGTTGGTTTAGCAAATCTGGAAATGAAAAACGTCTTCTATGGCTGGTGGGTGCTGCTCGCCCTCGTGTTGATTTACATGGTTACCAATGGCATTTTGTTGAATACCATGCCACTTTTTTCTCCGCAGTTGCTGGATGAGTTTCAGTTGGATAATCAGCAGATCTCGAAGCCTGCGCAGTTGATGTACCTGATGGTGTCTTTGCTGGCGGCTTTTGTAGGGGTGCTGTTAGATAAATATTCACCCAAAATGATCATGCTTTCCGGTGCAGTGGTAATGCTGCTCGCACTGGCAGGATTTGCAAGCGCCACCTCATTTATTCAGATTCAGGGTATTTATGTACTCTACGCTTTTGCGCTGACGTTAGCGGGTATCGTTACGAGCATGTACCTGATTACGCAATGGTTTGTCAAGTATCGCGGTTTGGCGGTTGGTATTTTCCTAATGGGTTCAAGTTTTGGCGGTGCGTTGTTCAATAAAATTGCAGGCTGGGGAATTGCAACTTTAGGCTGGCGCAATGCCGCGTGGATCTTGCTGGGCTGTGCCATAGTGGGCATGCTGCTGCCGCTCTTGCTGCTGGTACGCAACCGCCCCGCCGATATGGGACTCATGCCCGACGGCGAATCGGCTGCATCTTTTGATACAGACAATCACCGAGCCTCTTCTGTCGGCACAGACATTACCTTAGCACAAGCCGTACGCACGCCTTATTTCTACCTGTTGTTGGTAGCTACGGCTACGCTCTGGTTCTGCATTACAGGTGTCGTCAATCATCAGGTACTGTTCATCGAAAAAGACCTTAATCAGACAAAAGAAATCGTTACTAATGTTACATCGCTCTTCTTCCTGTGCAGCATCGTTGGCAAGTTGCTCTTCGGATGGTTGGGCGATCGCTACAATAAGTTGATTATCATGCTGATATCAATTGTAAACTTGTTGATAGGTACGGTGCTTTTGCGCTATTTACCCGATCTGCCTACTCCTATGATGTATATCTACGCCCTTGTATATGGCATCGCGTTCAGCGGCGCTTTTACCATGATTCAGATCGTAGTTGCCGAACTGTACAATGGACGTTCTTATGGTAAAATTCTGGGAATTTTTACAATGATAGATACTTTAGCAGGAAGTATGGGCATTATTATACTCGGATCTATGCGCAAAACTGACGGTAGCTACCTAAAGGCATTTGATACGATGATATTACTTTGCATTTTTGCTTGCATTTGCGTACTTTTGTTGCAATTTATGAAAAAACCGCAAATAAAATCAGCAACTCTTTCAACTTAATTCCCTAAACTGAACATGCAAAGTCCTGCTAATGAAGAAAAATTAGTCCTGACTATTCTGGAACTTGCAGCCGCGCTCAACCGTCGGGGAGATGTTATTAGCGAACTGGTAGGTATTACTACACAGCAGTGGATCATCATGCTGTATATCTACGGCGACCCTAACATTCCTTATATTGGTAAGCAATACTCTGCCGACAAGCACTTTCAACACAATGCAGGTATGCTCGCATCCGACATTGCTGAGGCGCTGAACGTATCGCGTCCGAATATTACCAACATTTTGAACCTGCTCACAGCTAAAGGACTGGTAGAACAGACACTCGACGAGACAGACCGCCGCCGCAAAATCCTCAGACTCACCCCGCGCGGTGTACAGATCTTAAAACGCATAGAACCTTTTAGGCGCAGGGCAAACATTGCGCTGTTTTCGCATATGTCGCAGGAAAAGTTACAGGAAATACTCCACAGCCTCGAAGATCTGCTGCAAATACTCAAGCGTGCAAATGCCTGATTATCTGAATTTTACCCAAGCGTATATTTTTCGTGTGCCTTTGCCTGTTTCATTGATAATTTTTTGTTAATTGACAGCAAAACGCTTGCTATGCCATCCAATCACTCGCCTATGGGGCTTACCGACGCAGAAGTGCTTGCTTCGCGGGAGCAATACGGCAGCAATGCGCTTGATTATGAGGAAACTAACGGATTTTTGGAGGCAGTCAAAGGACTTGCCAAAGAACCGATGGTCTTGCTATTGTTGGTTACTGCGTCTATCTATTTTTTGAGCGGGGAAACAGCAGATGCAATTTTTCTGGCTGGTGCAATTGTCTTTGTAGCTGCTATTTCGCTTTATCAGGATGCCCGCACGCGCCGTGCGCTTGAAAAACTTAAAAGCATTACACAGCCTAACTGCAAAGTCATTCGCAATGGCGAAACAATAGCAATTCCTACGGCAGATCTGGTGATTGGCGATGTGATGGTGCTGGAAGAAGGCACATCGGTTCCCGCCGACGGTGTGATTTTGCAGGGAAACGATTTTTCGGTCAACGAGTCGCTGCTGACAGGGGAGTCGCTGCCGGTTTACAAGGAAGCCGGTACGCAATCGCCTGTTTTTCAGGGAACTACCGTTACGAGCGGGCTTGCTATTGCGCAGGTAACGGCTATCGGGCGCGAGACGCAACTCGGCAAAATCGGGCGGCAGTTGGAGAGCATTCGCGAAGAGGCAACACCCTTAGAGCGACAAATCAACCACTTTGTGCGCATCATGGTAGTTGCAGGTGCAGTTGTTTTCGCTTTTGTTTGGGCGCTCAACTGGCTGCGTTCGGGGCTGGTGGCAGATAGCTTGCTCAAAGCCCTGACCCTTGCGATGAGCATTTTACCCGAAGAAATTCCCGTAGCATTCACCACTTTTATGGCGCTGGGTGCATGGCGGCTCATGCGCACAGGCGTTCTAATCAAGCAGATAAAAACCGTAGAAACGCTGGGCAGCGCCAACGTGATTTGTGTAGATAAAACCGGCACAATTACCGAAAATCGCATGAGTCTTGCGGAGGTAGTTCCGGCAAAAGATATGGATACAGCGGCTGTTGTTCGCATGGGGATGTGGGCAAGCGAACCTATCCCTTTCGATCCGATGGAAATAGCCCTGCACGAGGCTTATGCCGCCGCCATATGTGCAGACGAGCGCCCGCACTACCGCATGATCCACGAGTATCCGCTGGACGGCAAGCCGCCGATGATGACCCACATTTTTGCAGATGCGCAGGGCAGGCGCATCATTGCCGCCAAAGGTGCGCCCGAGGCTATCTTAGAACTGGCTGTAATGAGCAATGCAGAAAAGCAGGAGGTAGAAATGCAGGTACAGCAGCTGGCTGCATCAGGCTACCGCATATTGGCGGTAGGGGAGGCTCTGTTTATCGGCAATGATTTTCCGCCGCGCCAACAAGATTTTCAGTTGCAGTTTTATGGATTGCTCGCCTTCTACGACCCCCCGAAAGCTAACATACGCGAGGTATTGCAGGATTTTTACCGCGCAGGTATTACCGTAAAAATCATCACAGGCGACAATGCGCATACAACCCGTGCCATCGCTCGCGAAATTGGCTTCAAAGGTGCAGAAAACACCATCAGTGGCGAGGAACTCATGCAACTTTCCGCAGACGAGTTACAGCAAAAAGTGCAGGAAGCCAATATTTTTACCCGGATGTTTCCCGAGGCCAAGTTGCGAATTATCAATGCGTTGAAAGCCAACCGGAACGTTGTGGCAATGACAGGCGACGGGGTAAACGATGCCCCTGCGCTCAAGGCAGCACACATTGGCATTGCAATGGGCAACAAAGGAACAGAAGTAGCCCGACAAGCAGCCTCGCTTATTCTCGTAGCCGATGATTTGTCAAAAATGGTAGAAGCCGTAGCTATGGGCAGGCGTATCTATATGAACCTGAAAAAGGCAATTCAGTATATTATTTCCATCCACATACCGATCATTTTGATCGTTTTGCTGCCACTAATATTGAACTGGATTTATCCGCATATTTTTTCGCCCGTTCATATCATCTTTCTGGAGCTGATTATGGGCCCGACCTGCTCTATTATCTACGAAAACGAACCGATGGCAGCCTATGCGATGGAACAGCCCCCGCGCCCGTTCAGTACAACTTTTTTTCATTGGAACGAACTGATAACAAGTATTATACAGGGTTTGGTAATTACTGTAGGCACACTTGCAGCCTATCAGGTGGCAGTGCATCAGGGTGCTGACGAGTCGCTTACGCGCACGATGGTTTTTACCACACTCATCAGCGCCAATATTTTCCTGACCTTAGTCAATCGCTCCTTCCGCTACTCGGTGCTACATACCCTGCGCTATGACAATCCGTTCATCCCACTGATTATCGGCATAACGGTTGTGCTTTTCGCTGCGTTTATCTATTGGCAGCCGGTCGCTTATTTCTTTGAATTTACGCCACTCAGCGCGGCAGAAGCAGGTATGAGCATTTTGATTGGCTTTTTATCGGTGATTTGGTACGAGGCAGTGAAGCGGTGAGGAGCTGCTACTAATATGCAATCCCTACGGGATAAGAACTGCATGGTAGATGATTCATTTTAGCTGTTTCCTAAAAAAGCGCCTAAGCCCAACAGTGTTACAAAGAGTAAGGTAGTCAGCGCCATTTGCTTGAGATAAAGGTCTATAGCCGGATTGCAGCGGAAGCGACTGACTGCCAAGCCATTGCGCACAAGTGCGGGCATCGCGCCCAAAAACAGCATCGGGTAGAAGCCCCTGTTGAGCAATATGGCATAGATGAGTGCCGTACTTGCTGCACCGAGCAAAAGCAGCCAATGGTATAACACTGCCCGATCTACACCTATGCGCACAGGGATAGAACGTTTACCGGCTTTAGTATCTGATACAATATCGCGGATATTATTGATATTCAAAACAGCGACTGCCAGCAGCCCGCAGGCAGTTGCCGGGAGCAATAGCATGATGCTTAACTGCAAGGTGTGTAAATAATAAGTACCTATCACCCCCACCCAACCGAAGAAAATCAGCACAGAAATATCGCCCAAACCTGCGTAGCCGTAGGGCTTTGCACCAGCTGTGTAAGTTACAGCCGCAACAATTGCAATAATGCCTATTATCAGGAAAATCCAGAAGGCCTGTTGCCAACCGCCAAAAGCGACATAGAGCAGCATAAGACCTGCAACGAAGGCCAAAGCACCGCAGACGATCATGCCTCGTTTCATAGCAGCAAGGCTGATTTTTCCCGACTGAACAGCTCGCGCGGGGCCTTTGCGCTCTTGCACCAGATCGGCACCGTGTATAGAGTCGCCGTAATCATTGGCAAGATTGGAAAGAATTTGTAATAGAATAGTAGTCAGCGCGCACAAAGCAAGTACCTCCCATCGGAAACTTTTGTCAGCCGCTGCCAGCCAGCTACCCAAAAAGATACTCGACAACGCCAGTGGCAATGTGCGCAAACGAAAAGCGCTTAACCAAGCCTGAAATGATGTACTCATAGCGCGAAGCTATCGGTTTTCGCGGTAAACGTAACTGAGCATCACGTTTTTTTGATCGGGAGGCACTTGCACAAGGTTACTGATCAGCCAGCCGCTGTTGAAACCCGAACGATTAAAACTTGCAACCTCGAAATACCAGCCCTTCAACTGAAAAAAGTGGAAGCGTGTATTGTTGACAGTAACAAACTTTAGCGCACCGCGCCGCAAATCATACATAAACATATGTAACTGCGTAAGCGGCTGA
The DNA here is from genome assembly GCF_053489755.1 of Rhodoflexus sp. NCBI lineage: Bacteria > Pseudomonadati > Bacteroidota > Cytophagia > Cytophagales > Thermoflexibacteraceae > Rhodoflexus > Rhodoflexus sp. The sequence goes on along the minus strand of NZ_JBRCHD010000045.1, from coordinate 23,160 downwards.
TAGTCTTTAGAGGTATAGTCTTCGGCAGTAGCAGGCGCATCCAGTACCCGATTGATGTTCATAAAGCCCAGTTCGTGGCTTTGCGGATGCAGGAAGTTCTGATGATTTTTATTAACAGGCTTTAGGTATGCCGTATAAGGACGAAAGTAAACACGGTCAATAACCCATTTATAGCCTTGTCCTGCCTGCTCCAATTGCATAAAGAGGATTGCTTCCTCTTCTTTACCATTGTAATTAACAGTGATTTTTACCTCAGCAAACCAATCCCCACCGTAAAAATCTAAGTACATCGGATGGTCGCTGCGCGTTACGTCTGTAATAAAACTACTGCGCAGACTTTGCGGAATAGCAATACTCTGCTCGTCGAATAGGAAATTTAGGTATTGTTTGCGCTGCTCTGGTTCGCGGTAGAATTTACTTTTCGGGTCGTAGGCAATGCCTTTGCGGTCTTCTTCGTTGTTAAAGCGCTTGATGAATTGGGATAGCTGCTTGGTTGCTGCGTATAAGTCAGAAATATCACCGGTCGCAATTCTTTGTGCGCACAAATGATTGCGACCGGTGCTTAATAAGCCTAAGAATAGGCAAATCAAAACAAAGCGAACAGCCATTTAACCGCGTTTAGTTTCTGTAACCTTAATATCGCCCAGAAGTACGTCCCAGAAGCCGATCAGGCGGCCGCCAATTTGCTGCTGCTTGCGTTCTACATAAACCGTAATGTCTTTTTTGGTAACATCTACGTACTTCATACCGTCGTCCATTGAGCCTTCAAAGCGTTGGTAGATCGTGATTACGCCGACGAATTTACCATCGGGCTGCTGCACAAGGTCGCTGATGTATTCGATGTTGTACCACTCGATATTGACGCGCTGGTAGTTCAAGGCCCGCAACCGCTCCAAATACTTGCGCACAGGGAAATAGCGTACGCCTTTGCGATTGAGCGACGAAACACCCATTTGTGCGCCATCGGCAAAGAGTTCCATCGTACGGTCAATCACGCGCTGCGACTCTGTCATTGGCGTAGCCTTGTCGCCAATGATGCTAATGTACTTGCTCAGATCGCGTACTTTTTCTAAGGCAAGCGAATCAATGGCACGCTTGCGTTCAGGTGTTATATTGATAGATTGTGCTTGTGCATACAGGGCAAGAACTGAGAACAAGGTCAGCAGGGGAAGGAATTTTATCAGACGATTCATGTTCGGAATAAGTTGGTAAAAATTATTGTTCAAATGTTTTGCCAATTTCAAGCAGTTGCTGCATTTTGCCTGAAAGAACGGATATAAATCCATAAGCCTACAACCACCAACGGAATGCTTAGGATCTGCCCCATATTGAGCGGAAGTGCATCTTCAAAAGGAACCTGATTTTCTTTGAAAAACTCATAGATAATTCGCAGACTGAAAAGCACCCATACAAATAGGCCAAAAAGCCTGCCCGTAGGAGTTTTTTCTTTGTGCTGGTTATAGGTTGCATACAGGACAATAAAGAGTATGAAGCAGGAAAGCGCCTCGTACAGTTGCGCCGGATGGCGTGGAATCTCATCTACCTTATGGAAAATAAACGCCCAAGGTACATCGGTTGGGCTACCGATAATTTCCGAGTTCATCAGGTTGCCAATACGGATAAAACCACCACCCAAAGCTACTACAATTACGATCCGGTCCAAAAGCCATAGATAGGGCTGATCGGGGCGCTTGCGGGTGTATAACCACAACCCCAACAGGATGCCCACTGTTGCGCCGTGGCTGGCAAGTCCGCCCTCCCATATTTTAAGGATATCTAAGGGATTGGCAAGGTAGTAGTCGGGTTGATAGAACAAACAGTGCCCCAGCCTCGCTCCTACAACCGTTGAAACGATCATATAGAGCATGAGCATTTCCAAATCGGCTTCGGGTTTGCCTTCCAGTTTATAGATACGGCTCATAATAAATTGTCCGACAAAAAAGCCCATCGCAAATAAAAGCCCGTACCAACGGACAGTGAAGGGGCCAAGGGAGAAAATATCCGGATCGGCATTCCAATCTATAAATGCAAACAAAGCAAGTAATTTCATACGGGCAAAGATAGAAAAACCAAACCCAAAAGAATATGTAGCTTTGCTGTATGAAACAAAATCTTCTCCGCACAGCATTAGTAACAGGCGCAACCGCAGCGCTTAGCATCTGCCTGTTTCTGATTTTGCTATATGCTTTTGGACTGAATCCCTTCGGTCAGTATAAAATGATGTTCATGCCCTTATATGCTGTTGTACTGATGGGCGGACTTTGGTTTTTTCGCCAAAAATATATGGGAGGCTGGATGCATGGTTGGCAGGGAGTTTTTCTTGGCGTACTCACAGCTGTTTTTGCTGCAGCCATCTATGCTGTATTGGTCTATACGCTCTTGGGCTATCTGATGCCCGATATGCTCACTGCACACAAGGCAAACCTCACGCAGTGGATGCAAACCAATCAGGCAGTCATGATTGAGCAGTTCGGGCAACAGGTTTTTGACGACAATCTGCGAGCTGTTGGTCAGATTACCGCTGCCGACATCGCCTTAGACGAATGGATCAAAACGGCAGCTGTAGGACTGGTCATTGGCATGGCAATGGGGCTGTTTTTCAAGAAAACGCCACCTGCCAAGGCATAGTCCCCGCTCTGTTTTTATGTCAAAAAATCGTTGGTCATCATCTCTGAGGGATTAAGTTCGTAGTACAACGCCCCGCTTTCACCGAGCCAGTTCAGGTATTGTCGGAAAAGTTGCAGGTTGAGCGTTCCCCAGCGCTCAAAAATATCGAGACTGGACTGATTTGTGGCTACGAGTGCCTTCAACAGCATCTTTTCATTGAACGCGTCGCTTGGCGTAATATGCTTTGCAAGCACATCAATCGCCTCCCTGATATGGTCGTGGGCAAAATAAAATCCCGCGCCAACTACGTGCAAAAAAGATTTGAGAAGTCTGTGGTTTTGCTCTGTCCAACTCTTTTTACAAACCAATAGCGGGCAGTTTGGATAAGGGATTCCGGCTTCGTGCAGGGCTATGTAGCGCCCGGTAATCCGGTTACTCTCCATTTCTGCACCTTCCCAAGGCTGAAAAATCCAGCAAATATCAGCTTCTTGCTTCTTGAAAGCCTCCCATGTGTCTAATTTGTTGATGCTAACAGTCTGATATTGACCTACTTTAGCATACTTCATCACCTGTGCTAATACATACTGCTCGTAGGGCAGTTCCAAAGCCGCATACCGGAGTACTTCTGTTGTACTGCTACGGATGGCAAAACCTGTCGTTTGGGATTGCAGCAGCGCAGCAACGGCTATATACTCGCGCTGGCCCCGCTGAAATGCTTCTATCAGCAGTTCGGGCGGACAGATCGCAATGTCAGCGCTGCCGTTTGCAAGTTTTTGTAAAGTATTTGTGGCGTACCTGTCCTCTTCGGGGCTGAGCAGAGAGAGTGCGATCGAAGATTCGGCAAACCAGTTTTTATCCTTTGCTACAATAATTCCTATGTGGAGGCTGTTGAGAAGCCAGTCTAAGGCAAGTCTGATGGTAGTCATAGGTTAATTTGATATACCAAACGACAAAGTACGAAAAACTTTATCAAACCTGCCTGTTTGGGAGGCAAGGCCTACCCAGTTATTGAGCATTTTAATTTTTTTGGTAGTTCATACAAAACAGGTCATATGCAATCCCTACGGGATGAAAACTGCAAGGAAATGCTACAGTCAAATACAAGCAGTCGGATTAAGAAATTGTGCTTTTGCGACTGTAAATAGTGCTATTTTTTGGCAAAACCCAACTTCTGGATGATAAATTGTCCAAACTCGGCGCGGAGTTGTGCATCGGTTAAGATCTGCCACATCATCGGCAGAAGTGCAGATTTGTGTGCCTTGCTCTCGGTTTGTACTTCTGCTACACTCGCTGTAGGCTTTTCGGCAGCAGACGAACCGCCGGGCTGTGTAGTATCTGGCTGTTGGTTGGCTAACTTTTCGGCATCTTCAGCTGCTTGGGGCGGTGTGTTTTTGAACGTATAACCTAACTTTTCTGCCAGTTCATCGGCGCGAATAAATCTCTTTTTAGCGGCTTCTTTATATCCCAATTTTTCTTCGAGCATCCCCAAATTGTTAAGGCAGATCGCATCTTCAGGGTCTAACTCAAGCGCTCGCTGATAGTCGGCGATCGCGCCGTGTATATCGCCCATTGCATCTTTGATAAATGCACGGCTCGAGTAGCGGTACGGATTCTCAGGCTCAAGCGCCTGCGCCTGATTCATTGCAAGGAGCGATTCTTCCTTTCTGTTTTGATGAAAAAGCAAGACACCTTTTTGACTGATAATGTGTGGGTTATTAGGCTCAATAGCGAGGGCGCGTTCGTAGTAGTACATCGCAAGCTCGAAACGCTGCATCAGGAAGTGATTATAGCCAATGTGATACAAAGCCGGCACGTATTCTCCTGCTTGTTTCAAAATAGCCTCGAAAAGTTCGATAGCTGCCAAATGATTTCCATTGCGGCTTTGGATAATGCCTGCTTCCAATCGCTCGTGTAGTTCCATACATGCTAACCTTTCTAACAAAACGCTTTCCGGTGCAAATTGTTTAGGCTTCAAATTGATACCATAGCACATGTTATACTAAAATGAACCACCTACCATGCAGTTCTTGAAGCGGTCCAAAGAGGCTGAATGTAGCACAGACTTTAGCCTGTAGATATTTGATTATCAAGTGATTAACAAATCACAGACTAAAGTCCGTGTTACTTTTTGGACACCCTCAATTGACCCATTATGCAACTCACAATGGTATGAGTCTATTCTTTCACGAACGAACGGACAGTCTGCCCCTCGCTACTGCTGATTTGCAGGAAGTAAACACCTGCAGCTAGCGCTTTGAGGTCGAACTCCTGCTCAATGGTAAAACTGCGCTTCTGTATGCGGGTAGTTTGAACTACCTTACCCGTAAGGTCGGTAATGCGCATTTCGACCGTGCTGTTGCCGCGTTCGCTCAGCGATACTTTGATAGATTCATTGGCAGGATTTGGATAAAGGCGCAGCCCTACAGTCGGCGCTGCTATGCTTTCTGTCGCAGTCAGTACGATAGGATCGGACACTGCAAAACAGCCATCCGACATTACGCGGACGGTATAGATGCCTGCCTGATCGGCATTGTAGGTTTGTCCTGTTGCGCCTGGAATTGGATTTCCATTGAGTAGCCATTGGTTGCCTGTCGGCGAGCTGGAGGTAAAGAACTGCCCTTGAACGCTGACCACAGGTCTGATTACGCTCACTACTGTCACACGCACCGGTGCAGAAGTAATTGTACAGCCATTACCCGTTACTACTGCGCTGAACTCTCCCTCCTCTGCAGTTGTGAAGGTCGGCTGCGTAGCATTAATAATATCAGCGCCATTCTTGCGCCACTGATAAGTAACGCCGGGCAGGTTGGTAGTTGCCGTCAGTGTAATTGTTTCGCCCTGACAAATAGAAGTCGTCTCGCGCGATGCGGTTATACTGACCGTCGGTGCATCTGCTTGGGTTGGGCGCACCGCTGCCCGTGGAGTAGCACAACCTAGCGAACGCAAGGTCATGTCGTAGAAATAATACCAGAAAGCATTTGCATTGGGCGTAGCTGTATTACCTGTGATAGCAAACACATCCGGCACTTGCACTGGATACGGATTCTGCAAATCAGGAATATTGTTGTTGCGGAAGATGGTAGTTCCCGTACCGTAGGCAATAGAAATCTCGTAGTCGCCTGCACGCGGGAAGGCCAGATCCAAACGGTAAACCTGTCCTGTGTCCAGTGGGTCGTTGTCTTGAGCACCCGGGCCGGGAACAGTACGCGTAGCACGGACATTGAGCACTACAGAAGAAACTTCTTCGCGCGTGCGGATGTCTGTTGCCGTAAATTGAAGCAAACCGGAATTACCGATATAGAGCCTTGCAGATTCGATCACTACAGGCTGCCGCACCCGAACAATAACGGATGGGCTGAACTGATTGTAACCGCCGCTGGCAAATACTTCTTTTGTTTTTGGGCCAAAACCTGTACGGAAGAAATCGTTCACACCTGCATAATAAACCCCTTCTGCAGGGCGTACATTGGTTGTAACCTGATTACCTGCGCCAATCAGATTGCCGCCCGTAGGGGCATCATACCAAAACAGACCCGTTTGCTGCGAATTACGACTCAAGGTAACCGGCCCGTCTGTACCACAGGCAATCACTGAAAGACCCGTAGGCGCCACTCCTGCGTCGGCTGTGCGGAGCGTGGTAGTATTCACATTGTTGTTAAGATTATTATCGTTTTCTACCACTACTTCACTTCGGAATACGTAGTTAGTAGCAGGCAGCAATCGTATGTTATTCAAGGGAATGCGCAGGCTACCTGTTGCTAAGGAAGGCAGATTAGCTGTAAAAGTGCCTTCTACACGGGCAATTTGCTGGTTCTGCGGGCCTGTGATCGTAAAAATGATACGACCACCTGTAATAGTACTTGTACCTATATTACGATATGAGATAGTAGCACCTATAAGTGCTTGCTCAGGGCAGAGACTAGCTGTAGGACTTACCAGCGCAGTTACCGCTAAGTCAGTCTGCGGCCGCACAAACGCCACTCTATAATCGCGGGTTTCGCCCTTGGCATATGTGCCGCAAGGAGTAATACTGGCTGCAGTAGTTGTTTCGGCAAGTACGATTCGCATACGGCTAAAGCGACCTATCTGAACGCTTAGAGGCACCTGTACGTTGGCAGTGAAAGTTCCAGTACCGTTTACTACGCCCGATGTAGCCACCAGTTCGCCTTCGTCTGTAAAATCGCCGTCGCCATTCCAGTCTATGTACACACGGGCAATTTTAGGGAAAGCCGCTCCGCATGTGCCCAAGCCGACGCTCAGACTAACCTGCTGACCGAGAGCAAGGTTTGCTGTCAGGTTAGTAAAGTCTGCATAAGTACGGCAAGCAGCCGGCGGCGTATGGTTCAAATTGGCAAAGGTAACATTATCAATACGCGAGTCGGCATCGGAAGCAGGCGCAGAAGCACAATAAGGTGTACCGCCTATTCCACTGAGAATGAGTGCAAAATCCTGTGTATTGCCGCGTAGCGTTCCTTTGTGATTCACGCGGATGGTATAGGTTTTGCCCGGCACGGGATTTTCTACAATCACCTGCTCCACATTGTCTCGGATGTTATCACCGCGCATAGCTGCAGCGGACGGCTGCTCAGGATCTAATATCCAGGGCTGATGGCTGGTATTACCTTCGACGATGCGCAGATCCAGATCGTTTACCAAACGGGGGCTTCGGTTGTTGAGGTTTGCTCTTATAACAGGAAGCACTGTTCCTTCAGGATCTGTCCATGCAATGGTGGCTTTCAGCGGGCCATTACCGCTGGCTACAACATCCAGTGTAAAAGTAGCGCTCTGTTGCAAAGTCTGCTCTCTGATGGCATGGGTGCGGTCGCGGTTCAGAATTACAGCACCTGCCTGCTCTGCATTGAGTAAGCCCCAGCCAAAGCGATAGTCTGGCCCAGGGGCGTCGCCTGCCTCATTGGCCGTATGAATAGCCAGCGCTTTAAGCGTTGCAGCAAGCATAAAATTGCCTTGATTTTGCTGCCCATATAATTCTTGCAACAAAAACAGCGTACCCGATATGTTGGGCGTAGCCATCGAAGTACCTTGCAACGATATGTAAGAGTTGTTGGCAGCATTATGAGATGATACTACTGATACTCCATTACCCACCAAGTCGGGTTTGATTCGCCCGTCGTCGGTTGGCCCCCAGCTGCTGAAAGCCGACATTACTACATCAGCCGGGCGCGTGTAACCGTTGGGAATTGGATTCACTGCACCAATTGTCAAAATATTTTTGGCATTGCCTGCAGTAGGTATTGTATTGTAGCTATTGTTGGAGCTGATACTGTCGCTGCGTGCTTCCACCAATCTGAAGCCACTTGAAGCACTAACGTCGCGCTGCCAGTAGGGCTGCCCAACAGGCGGGCCTACATTTGTACGGCTGTTACCTGCCGCAAAAACAGGTAAGTAATAAGGGGCGTTATATACGATGCGATCCAGATCGCGGCTGCGAGTCTCATAAAAACCAAATTTCCAGTCTTCTACTCCGCTTACGGTCGGATCGCCGTGCCATTCCCAGCGAGGATTCTCCGCTGTTCCGGGGCGGGTAGTGTTGTTGTTCCAACCGGAAATGCTACCGTAGGAATGATTCGATAGAAGCATACCAAGACCTGCTTCTGCGGTCATTTCTGCAATGTCATTGGCAGAACTGTAAGCGCGCAAACGTGCGCCAAAAGCCATGCCTCGGGCAATGGGATTGATTCCTGCGGCGATCATTGTTCCGGCAACGTGCGTAGCATGGCTGGACGGGGTGCGATCGTCATCGCCAAATGTAATTCTACCCACCATTTCCTCGTGCGTAGAAAGTACGTTGCCGCCCGCCTCCCAAATCCCGAGGCGATCTCTGATAAACTGGCTGTTGCCGCTCAGATTTAAACCCAAACTACCGCCTTGCCAAAGTGCGGTTGTATTAGTTGTAGCTGCCGCCCGCGTGTTGTTAAAGGTAATCAGGTACTCCGGATAACCGCTGTCATCCAGACCGTTCAAAGAGGCTATTGTTCCGTCGGGATACTTAATTACTTCCGAGAGTCCCCAACGCTTGATAATCAGACGTGCCTGCTCCATTTCGCGCTCGTGCGCTTGCTGGAGATCACGTGCCATCCGGTCTAATTCTACAGTATTGGTTTTGGGTGTTTGGGCATGTAAGCCACTACTCAAAGCCAGAGCCATAAGACCTGTGAGCAGGAATTTTTTCATGTTAAAGTTTACTTGGTAACGGTTCAACAATGTGATGTTAAGGGTGATATTTGAAAAGATAAGCGCTTGTCGTTGCTGCAATATAAATAAAAAAAGCAAGATCACAGATGGTGTGTCTTGCCTGCGCCAACTATTTTATCAGCATCAAACGATCATTTTTTCAATCGGAATAACCAAAATACCTTGAGCGCCCTCTGCCTGCAATTTTTCTATTACATCCCAGAAGTCATTTTCATTGATAACCGAGTGCATCGAAACCCATCCGGACTCTGCCAGTGGCAAAATACTAGGACTTTTCATACCCGGAATCAGTGATTTGATGGCTGTAACTTTATCCACTGGAGCGTTGAGCAGAATGTACTTATTATTGCGGGCTGCCTGCACCGAACGGATGCGAAACAACAGTTTGTTGAGCAATGCCGTTTGCTCGTCGGACATATCGGGGCGACGGATCAGCACGGCTTCCGATTGAAAAATAGGCTGCACTTCTTTCAGCCCGTTAGTAAATAGCGTACTGCCCGAACTGACAATATCGCAGATAGCCTCTGCCAGCCCAATACCGGGAGCAATTTCTACCGAACCGCTGATTTCATGAATTTCAGCCTCTACGTTGTTGTTGTTTAGAAAGTTTTCCAGAATCTTGGGATAAGAGGTCGCAATCCGTTTACCTTGTAGCTGCTGTATGCCCTCGTAAGGCTCGCTTTTAGGAATAGCGATAGAAAGACGGCATTTGGAAAAACCAAGTTTATGAACCACAGCAACATCGCGCTGCTTCTCAGCCAATACATTCTCGCCGACAATGCCAATGTCGGCTACACCATCCGCCACATAGCCGGGAATATCATCATCGCGCAGCAATAAAAATTCCATCGGGAAATTAGTGGCTTCAGCCTTAAGTGCGCCTATGCCGTTTTTAAAACTGATGCCACATTCTTTGATCAGCTGCAGTGAGTCCTCGCTGAGCCTCCCTGACTTTTGAATTGCAATTCTGAGTTTAGCCGAGTTATTCATACGGCAAATTTAGGCAAAAAAGCGCCGCATCATTTTTAACATACTGTCTATCTTTTCTCCGTAAGGCGGGTAGAGGGTTTTCACAGTAGTAAAGCCTACGCGCTGGCGCAATACGGCGCGTGCATTGGAAAAAGCCTCAAAGCCATAAAAACCATGTGTTTTACCAATGCCACTGTTATTAACTCCGCCAAAAGGCAGGTCATGGTTAGCCAGATGTACGATGCAGTCATTAACGCAAGTGCCGCCTGCGGAGGTTTCCTGCAAAATGCGATCTATTATTTGCTTGCTTTTACTAAAAACGTACAAAGCCAGCGGCTTGTCCATGCTATTTACAAAGTCAATGGCTTCGCCCAGATCTTGGTAGGTAATTACAGGCAGCACCGGCCCAAAGATTTCCTCCTGCATAATTTTCATATGCGTGGTAACATTGGTCAGGATGGTCGGTTCTATAAAACGCTCTTCGGCAATGGTTTTACCTCCGGTTGCTATGTGCGCACCTTTCTCCAAAGCATCGCCGATCAGTTGGCTGATGCGCTGAAAGTGGCGGTCGTTGACAACGCGGGCATAAGACGACGAACGCTCAATCCCCTGACGGTCAGCATTGTAATAGCGTTCGATAGTACTTTTCATTTCATTGATAAGTGCCTCCTGCCTGTCGCGCTTCACAAGCAGATAGTCAGGCGCTACGCAGGTCTGCCCATTGTTTACAAACTTACCCCATACGAGCTTTTCGGCAGCGTCTTTCAGGTCGGTGCTTTCGTCTATAAAAGCAGGCGATTTGCCGCCCAGTTCAAGCGTTACAGAGGCAAGGTATTTAGCGGCAGCCTGCATCACTACTTTGCCAATGGCAGGGCTTCCGGTAAAGAAAATATGATTGAAAGGCAGTTCGAGCAAGGCTGTGGAAACCTCTGCCCCGCCCTCAAAGCAGGCTACTTCCTCTTTGTCGAAGGCTTCGGCAAGTACGCGACTGATAACGGCAGAGGTATTCGGCGTAAGCTCAGAGGGTTTGACCACAGAGGTACACCCTGCGGCAATCGCATAAATCAACGGGCCAAAGACCAGATAGATAGGATAGTTCCAAGGCGCAATAATCAGTGATACGCCTTTGGGTTCGTACTGCACATAAGAACTTGCGCCAAACAGCGAGGCAGGCGTACCTACGCGCTTGGGTTTCATCCATTTACGCACGCTGGCAATCGCATGGCGCGCATCCATCAGCGTGGGCAGCAGTTCGGTAGCAATCACCTCCTGACGCGGTTTGCGAAAGTCGGCATACATAGCATCTATGAACGCCTGTTCGTGCTTTTCTACAACTGCAATTAACTTTTTGAGTTTTGCAATGCGCTCATCGGCAGTGCTTTTGCGCAACTTGATGGCTGTTTTTTGCTGTGCGGAAAATACATCGGTAATGGATGCAACGCCTGTTTCGGTATAAGTGGTAGTATTCATGGCTGTGATATAGAACGTGTCCTGCAATGATTGAACGTAAGTTACGCTTTTTCTGATTCAAAAATGTAAACTAAGCCAATCACCAAATCGGGAAAACATACGGCGCGGAAAACGCACGTTTTTCTGATGAATGCGCAAAGGCGTAGGTGTAAATACGGTTAGCAGGTGGGTTCAAAGCAGGACGTGCCATAGCTATGCAGGTGAGATGTTAGTCAAAGTCACAGCAAAATTTGACTAACACCCCGAAGGTATTACTCCCCCCTGAAATTCGCCCGCCGCTTTTCCAGAAACGCCGTTACGCCTTCTTTGAAATCCTGTGTTTGGAAGCATTTGTACTGATTAACTGCCTCTGCATCAAGGGTTTCTGCCAGCGAACCTTCCATGCCGACACGGAGGTTGGCTTTCATTTGCTGAATGGCTACATAAGGCCCGTTTGCTAACTGGTTTGCCATTTTTTGTACGGCAGTATCCAGCAAATCGCCCGCAAAAATCTGGTTGATGATACCCAGACGCAGGGCATCTTCGGCTTTAATCATTGCTCCGGTAACCATCAGTTCAAAGGCTTTGTGGTAGCCTACAAGGCGAGGCAGGAAGAACGCACCACCACCATCGGAAGCCAGCCCGATGCGTGTAAAAATCTGGCTGAAAGCGGATTTGTCCTCAGCAAAAATCAGGTCGCAGGCAAGCGCAAAGTTGAAGCCAACGCCCACACAAACGCCGCGTACCTTAGCAATAATCGGGATGTTGGTTTGGCGCATCATCAGGATGATGGGGTTTACTGCTGTGCGCAAATATTCAGTAACATTTTCGTTGCGCGGGTCTTCTGCGCCGTCGGAAAGGTCAGCGCCTGCACTGAAGTCTTCGCCTGCCCCCGTCAGGATGATGACGCGAGTGCCGTCGGTTTCGGCTGCCTGCAAGGCTTGTTTCATGCCCTGCAAAATTTCGGGTGTTACGGGATTTTTCTTTTCGGGAAGGTTGAACGTCAGTGTTTTAACTGCACCCTCTTGGGTAACGAGCAAGTGTGGATTCATTTTCAATGGTTTTAACGGGTGGTTTCAAAACGCGGATTTTGCGGATGACACAAATTTTCATCTGTATCATCTGCCTGTATCCGTGTGTAAAATACGAATATTACATGCGCTCAAACAGTTCGCGAACTTGTGAGCGGCTGATTTTTTCTTTCCAGTCCGGCCCTACGGCATGACTCCACATGTGGTTCAGCGCCAGCGTTACATCTACCATTTTTTCGATCTGCGCGTCTGTCCAGTCTTTGGCTAAGTTTTGCGGCAGGTAGATGTCGTGTTTGGCAACCATCTCTTTGAACTCGCGCACACCTTCGGGATAAAAATCCTCTAACTGATTGAAAATGATGCAGTTGGCGTAGCAGTGGCGCGTACCGAATACATAGGAAAGCCCGTAAGACAGCGCATGGCAAACACCTACTTCCGAATAGGTCAGGCTAAGTCCGCCAAAGAGTGAGGCTACCATCAGTTTTTCGTCTGTTTCAGGGTTTTGACCGCTGTTGGGGCCTAAATAGACCTCGCGGCAAAGGTCTAAGGCTTTGTAGCCATAGGCTTCGCTGTAAGCATTTTTCAGATGGCCTGTCATGGATTCTACGCAGTGGATATAGGTGTCCATGCCTGTATAGAACCATTGGTTGCGGGGAACGGTAGCAGTCAATGTAGGGTCTAGCACGATCTGGTCAAAAACCGTCCATTCGCATTTCAGGCCGAGTTTCTTTTCGGGGCCTGTCAGAACGGCTGTTGTGCTTACCTCTGCACCTGTACCGGAGATAGTTGGTACACCCACGTGATAAACACCGGGCTTTTTGATCAAATTCAGTCCCTGATAGAGTTGCGAAGAGCCTTCGTTGGTCAGCATCAGGGCTACGGCTTTGGCAATGTCCATAATGCTGCCCCCGCCAATACCGACAACTCCCGCCGGCATTCCTCTGGTTTGCAGAATCTCATCGCGCAAAGCATCTATCTGATGGGTAGTAGGCTCATGCAGATCTACATCTACAAAGAAAACCATATCCTGCGCATGAGCAGGTACGCGGTTTTCCAAGTCTTTGCCTTTGAAATAGTTATCTACGATAAAAACCATGAAATCGGAAGGCTGCTGACGTTTTTCGGCGAGGATTTCGTCCAACTGATTGAAACTGCCTGCACCGTACACGGTTTTGGCGACAGCTCGAATATTTTTATACATGCGATCAAATGATAGAAAGCAAATTTAAGCCACTGCAGTTACTTTTTTGCAAACTTGTGCTTAAGTCCCTTGTGTTCAATGAGGGAAAGTTCAAATGCTCCAACGAACATAGCTACTTCTACGCGCAAGGGTACGCGGTTGTCGTCGTCCGAAATCCACATTTTGATGGCATCTCTGCCCTTAAATAACTGATTTTCAGGCATTACAGGCGAAATAACAGCAGATTTGATTTTACCAAACTGCGTTTGCAGCCGTTCTTTGCCGAGATATACGACCTGCAAATCATAGACCTTGTCCTCAAAAAAGCCCTGAATGGTCAGGGTATCTTTTTCTTTAATATTGGTAAAATCTAATGTGCGCAAGTAGTAATAACCGCTGACAATGTCCTGTACATTCTTGGGAATTTTATGATTGTCAATTTTTTCGGGATCTTGTCCTACTGTCTGGCGCACTTGTGCAGTGCCTTTCAGATGGTCAAAAAATACAGTTTCTACCTTCTTGTAGCTGTTTTCCTTGATGTCGCGGAAGAACTTGTGCGGTACAATCGCAGCCGTGTCTATGTAAGACCTCCACAGGTCGTCAACTTTCATTGCTACGCTGAAAGCACCAATGGTTTTGCCGTGAATATCTACTTTGTAGCAGGCGCGATTGTTAATGGTATGGAGCTTTTGATCCATAGTAACCGTTGCTTCGCCTACGTTCACAAAGCCATAGTGTACCAGATAGGTTAACTTTTCTCCTGTACTGAATTTGTTGTTGCGCAGCGAGCGAAAACCTTCGTCGGGTGTGAAAGCAAACAGCACCGGTGCGAAGGCAAGAACTGCCAGTAAACGTATCCAAATCTTTTTCATAATTTTTCAAACAGAGGGTACATCTGCTCAGGTTCAAACCTGATTCCATTTGCAAATTTTTAACAAATATAAGATGTGATTGGGGGAAGTGTATCTTGGCAGTGCGATTAAAAAATGTTAATCAAAAGAGGCAACCTCTTGCGAAGCTGCCTCTAATAAAATATGTCAAACCTATATTACTTACGTCTTCCGCCGCGGTTGTTTCCACCGCGTCCGCCGCGCTCACGGTCATTACCACCGCGCCCGCTACGGTCGTTGCCGCCACGACGACGATCATTACCGCCGCGCTCTTCACTGCCAACTTGTCCGGTTTCGTTGCGAACCAGTGTACCAGTAATAGGAGACAAGTCAGGACGACCGTAAACCTCGCCTTTGAATACCCATACCTTGATACCGATTTTACCGTAAACGGTCAATGCTTCGGTGATTGCGTAGTCAATGTCGGCGCGAAGTGTATGCAAAGGTACACGGCCTTCTTTGTACTCTTCAGTACGTGCCATCTCAGCACCTCCCAGACGACCTGACAAACGCACTTTGATACCTTGTGCACCTACGCGCATAGCATCGCTGATTGCCTTCTTCATCGCACGACGGAAGGAAATACGCGCTTCCAGTTGTTGCGCAATTGTTTGTCCTATTAAGCGGGCATCAATTTCGGGGCGTTTGATCTCGAAAATATTGATTTGAACGTCTTTTTTGGTCAGTTTTTTTAACTCTTCTTTGATCTTATCAACTTCTGCACCTTGCTTGCCAATTACCACGCCCGGACGGGCGGTATTAATCGTAATTGTAAGACGCTTCAAAGTACGTTCAATAATGATGCGAGATATACCGCCTTTGGGGATACGGGCATTCAGATATTTTCTAATTTGCTCGTCTTCAACCAGCTTTTCAGAAAAATCCTTGCCACCATACCAGTTAGAGTCCCATCCTTTGATGATACCTAATCTTAAACCTATAGGATTAACTTTTTGTCCCATTTACTTGATTCCCCCTTTTAAGCGTTAGTTTGAGTTTCTTCTTGTAGAGGCACTGCTGTGTTCAGCCCTATCATTTCGTCCACTACGATCGTAACGTGATTAGAACGTTTGCGTATGCGGTGTGCACGTCCTTGCGGCGCAGGACGAAGGCGCTTTAACATTTTGCCTTCGTTTACAAAAATTGTCTTCACGTACAAGTTGGCATCCTCGATTCTCTTATCGGGATTCTTTTGCTCCCAATTGGCAATAGCTGATAACAGGAGTTTTTCGAGTTTGGCAGCACCCGAACGTGCTTCATATTTCAATATGCTGAGTGCCCGGCTTACCTGCTGACCTCTTACCATATCGGCAACCATACGCATTTTGCGCGGTGAGGTGGGGCAGTTGTTCAATTTTGCGATAGCTTCCATCTTACCTTTTGCCTTTGTCTTTTTTGGCTGTGTGTCCTTTGAAGGTGCGTGTAGGGGCAAACTCTCCGAGTTTATGACCTACCATGTTCTCTGTTATGTAAACAGGAATGAACTTATTGCCATTATGCACGGCAAAAGTATGTCCGATAAAATCGGGGGAGATCATCGAGCGGCGCGACCATGTCTTAATTACCGCTTTTTTATTGGCTGCATTCATAGCCTCTATTTTCTTGGCCAGATTGTGGTCTATATATGGCCCTTTTTTAAGCGAACGTCCCATAATTATTTCTTCCGCCTGCTAATGATAAAACGATTTGAATACTTCTTAGGAGTGCGGGTCTTCTTGCCTTTTGCATACAAGCCCTTGCGGGAGCGTGGATGACCGCCGGAAGCGCGACCTTCACCACCACCCATCGGGTGATCTACAGGGTTCATGGCTACGCCGCGGGTGCGAGGACGAATACCTTTCCAACGATTGCGACCTGCCTTACCTACACTTTCGTTCATGTGATCGCTGTTAGAAACAGTACCCACAGTAGCAAAACAAGTGTTCAGTATCAGTCGGGTTTCGCCTGAAGGCATACGCAAAGAGGCGTATTTGCCGTCGCGTCCGAGCAACTGTGCGTAAGAACCTGCACTACGGGCGATGTTGCCACCTGCGCCGGGCTTTAACTCGATATTGTGAACGATAGTACCTACCGGAATAGATGCAAGAGGAAGGGCATTTCCCAATTCAGGAGCAACGGCTGCACCTGAGATAATGGTTTGACCTACTTTCAGTCCTTCCGGAGCGAGGATGTAACGCTTTTCGCCGTCTTCATATTTCAAAAGGGCAATGCGTGCAGTACGGTTGGGATCGTACTCAATTGCCTCTACGATTGCAGGAACATCGTGCTTGTCCCGCTTGAAATCAATGAGGCGATACTTGCGCTTATGACCACCGCCAATATAGCGCATGGTCATTTTACCGGTATTGTTTCGTCCACCTGTCTTTTTCAATGGTACGGTCAACGACTTTTCAGGCGTTGATTTTGTAATTTCACTGAAAGTAGGCGCGATGCGAAAACGAGTACCCGGTGTTACTGGTCTCAGTTTTTTTACTGCCATACGAATTTTTTTAGTATTTAGCCCCCTCTTGGGGCAACGATTTACTACTTTACACCGCGATTTAAAAATCAGGCTGCAAAGTTATACAAAACTCCTTACCTTACAATAGTTTGCGAATTTATTTCGCTATTTTACCGCATCCAAACCATGTGAACAATCCTAATGATGATTTTACCCTTACTTTTTGAGAGTGTCAGCGAGTATATGGCTACGTACTTGATGCCGCATTTTTCAGGTATCGGGGCTGCCGTTTTTAATGATTTACAAGCCTTGCCCGACTGGCAGTCCATTGATATTGCATTAATTACTGTCGGGTGGCAAGCTACCGCCGATGATCCTCTCCGACGCAGATTTTACAGCCTCCAGCAAAGCAATAAAACCTACCGAATTGTTGATCTGGGCTGCCTGAAAGCAGGTATAGATCCTTTGGAGACACGCCTGCGCCTGCAAGATGTGTGTGAGTTGTTACTACAGCAGCAGGTAATTCCGCTAATTGTAGGCGACCAACATGCCCTTGATGTAGGACAGTTTGCTGCTTATCAGCAGACCAATCAACTGGTCTATGTGCTGCAAATAGACAATAAGCTGGATTTGAAAATTCATGGCGATGCGCCCGACCATTTGGATGAAATTATCACTTATCAGCCCAACTTCTTGCTGGGGGCAGGACTACTCGGCTATCAGCAATACTTGACCGATGCAGCGCATTTGGAGCTTTGGCAGCGCCTCGGCTTCGACCTTATGAACATCGGAAAGATGCGCGACCAGATAACTCTTGCAGAGCCATTCATCCGCTCAGCACATATGATCAGTTTCGACATGGCTGCACTGCGCCCTTTTTTCAGCCCACCGCACCAACCCATGCCTTTCGGGCTGAGCGCCGAAGAGGCTTGTCAGATTGCATGGTATGCGGGTAAGAGCGAACATCTGTCTTCTATGGGTATCTACGGGTATCATCCGCAGACAGATCCGCACGGGCTGATGGCATCGCTAATTGCTACGATGCTTTGGTATTTTGTGGAAGGATATGACCGAAGCGCCAAAAATCCCGATTTCACCGACAGCCGATTCACTAAGTATGTAGTTCCTGTTAGCCCAGCCTACAACTTAGTTTTTTATAAGTTGTCTCAAACTGACAAATGGTGGTTGGAGTTGCCTCCGGAGGAATCTGCCATATTGAACTTCGGCAGACCGCGCGCTATTCCCTGTAGCTACGAAGATTACCGCATAGCTTGTCAGGGCATTCCACCAGACTGCTGGGTTAGGCTTTCTGCTCGCCTCAGCTAAACTGTTAGGCATCGCCTATGCGCAAGATCAGGAAGCCATGCATGGAGGCAACATCTCCATTACAGCGAAACTCGTTATTTTTAGTAAAAATGATGATGAGCCTGCTATCAGCAAAATAGTAGGCTCTGTCTATCTGATAGTTGAAATAAAGACCATTAGGCGAGGCGTACAACAGCTTCGGAGCGATGTTTCCACTTGCTACAGGTAAGACAATCCCGCCTAAACCCATACCCTCGTTCCACTGACGGGCGCATTCAGAAGAAAAATCCTTTCGATACATTTGCTCAAACTGTTTGTGTCGCTCTGGGGTGCGCAACTTGATACCTATCAAATCCAGCGAAAGCACACCGTTGCGCGGCATAATCTCTATCGGCAATTCATAATCAATCGAATGCTTCAGGGCTTGCTCTAAGACTCCCCAGCGGTCAAACTCTTTTATTGGGGTAACACGGGTGTGTACTGCAAGGCTGCTTAAGTCTATCTGTATCAGATTGGACTGACTGCACTCGCCGTAAATATTTTCGGCAATCCAGAACAAATCGCGTTCTTTTTCTTTAAATAACAGGCGATAGGACTGATCGCACTGATTAGAAACAAAAGTAAGTGCTTGATTAGAAGGGGCAAATAACAATAGCGCCCATAAGCCTATGAGAAAGGAGATCATGACAATTAGCAAGGGGTAAATTTGAGTAAAGTTAGCAAGCCTCGTGCAAAGATGCAACTCTGTTTCAATTGATACATGGTTGATAAGGTAGTTATGACTTGCCGAAGGTTAGCATATCGCCCATGCCAAAGACTCCTTGCCTGCCAATTAGCCACGCGGCAGCTTGCAAAGCCCCCCGAGCAAACCCTTCTCTGCTATGTGCCACGTGGGTAATAGAGATAGTATCAATCGGCGAATCATACTTGACAGTATGCGTGCCGGGCACATGCGGCTCGCGAATGGCTGTGATTGGCAACTGCCGGTCGCCTGCATGAGGAGTAAGCTCCCAGCGCTGCAACTGTTGATAGGCAGCCAAAACACCCTCGGCAAGGGTAATCGCTGTACCACTCGGCGCATCCTTTTTTTCTGTATGATGGATTTCGGTGATCGAAGGTTGGTACTCCTGATAAGTTGCCATCCACTGCGCCAGCAAACGATTTAACTCAAAGAAGATGTTAACTCCAATACTATAGTTAGAGGCATAGAAAAGTGCGCCCTTCTCCTCCTGAAACCTGCGGCTGATTGTATCGAAATGTGCTAACCAGCCCGTAGTGCCGCAAACCACAGGCAAACGATTGCGCAAGCAAAATTCCAAGTTGGCTACTGCCGACTCGGGGGTACTAAACTCAATGGCTACATCTGCATCGCCGGGGCGGTAACTGTCCAACTCATAGCGATTCTCAATCGCAATGCGGTGTGTGATGATGTATCCTTTGGCTGTAGCAATGGTTTCGATGGTTTTACCCATTTTGCCATAGCCTAATAGCATGATTCTCATATTGATAACGGAAAAATAAGGGCTTTTAAAGCGCTACGGCAGCGCTTTCTCGCAAAAGTAATTGATTTACAAACCTGATTTTTGTTTTTGGCAACGGATATATCGCAAATTGTCTTTAATGTTTTTTTTTCCATTTTATGCAACAACACCATGAAAAAGTTCATTAAACTGACTTACCTGCTGGTAGCTGTTGCCGAGCTACTGGCTTTCAACTGTAAAAAGGACGAGCCGCTACAGCCTGCTACAACAGGAGATTTTACGTTCAGTCCTGCCAGTCCAACTATACAAACGGCAGTATTATTTATAGCAACCGCACAGAACGCTACCTCCTACTAAGTGGACTTCCCAACCATCTGCATTTAGCGCCAATAGTCCCTGCTTGCGCGAAATACACGCTGAAGAATCCAAAAAAGTATAACTTTGGCAACCTTTATATGTGAACAAAAGCAACTGCAAAATCCAAACATTGACAGACCTATGACAAAAGCCGAAAAGTCAGCGGAATTACTGCGCAAAAACCGCGAAGCCCTGCTAGGTGGCGGGCAAAACCGCATAGATGCACAACACAAAAAGGGCAAACTCACCGCCCGCGAGCGGATAGACTTGCTACTTGACCCGGGTACTTTTGAAGAAATCGGCAAGTTTGTGATGCACCGCTGCAAAGATTTTGGCTTAGACAAAGAATATTACCTCGGCGATGGCGTAGTTACGGGCTACGGTAAAGTCAACGGGCGATTGGTGTATGTTTTCTCGCAGGACTTTACGGTTTTCGGTGGTTCGCTTTCCGAAACACACGCCGAAAAAATCTGCAAGATCATGGATCTGGCGATGAAAAACGGCGCACCTGTGATTGGCATGAATGATTCGGGCGGAGCGCGCATTCAGGAAGGCGTAATGTCGCTGGGCGGCTATGCCGATATTTTCTACCGCAACACACTTGCTTCGGGCGTAATTCCGCAACTTTCCGCCATTATGGGGCCTTGCGCAGGCGGCGCAGTTTATTCGCCTGCCATCACCGACTTTATTATGATGGTGGAAAACACTTCCTACATGTTTGTAACAGGGCCCAACGTAGTCAAAACCGTTACTCACGAAGAGGTAACCTCTGAAGAACTCGGCGGCGCGAGTACGCACAGTGTTAAAAGTGGCGTAGCGCACTTTTCGTGTGCTAACGAGGTAGAGTGCATCAATCACCTCAAAAAATTACTTAGTTACATCCCACAAAACTGCGAAGAAGAGCCGCCGATGCTGCCCTACAGCCCATCAGACGAAGTGCGCCCCGATCTGGACAATATCATTCCCGAAAATCCGAACCAACCCTACGACATTCGCGAAGTAATTTTTGGTATCATAGACGAAGGCGAAAATGGCTTTTTAGAAGTGCATAAAAATTTTGCAGAAAATATTGTTGTAGGATTTGCGCGTTTGGCAGGTCGCAGCATTGGCATTGTAGCCAATCAGCCTGCTGTACTGGCTGGCGTTCTGGATATCGACGCAAGCCTCAAAGCTGCGCGTTTTGTGCGCTTCTGCGACTCGTTCAATATTCCGCTGCTGGTGCTGGAAGATGTGCCGGGCTTTTTGCCGGGTACCGATCAAGAGTGGAACGGCATCATCACCCACGGGGCAAAACTGCTCTATGCTTTCTGCGAAGCAACTGTGCCGCGTGTTACGGTGATTACTCGTAAGGCATACGGCGGCGCTTACGATGTGATGAACTCCAAACACATCGGCGCAGATATGAACTACGCCTGGCCAACGGCAGAGATCGCCGTAATGGGAGCAAAAGGCGCTGCAGAGATCATCTTCCGCAAGGAAATCAGCGAAGCAGCCGACCCCGAGGCAGCCCTCAAAGAAAAAGAGGCAGAATACAACCAGAAATTTGCCAATCCGTGGCGAGCGGCACATCGCGGCTTCATTGACGAAGTGATCGAGCCCCATCAGACACGCCAAAAGCTGATTGCCGCTTTCGAAATGCTGCAAAACAAAGTAGCAACACTACCGCGCAAAAAGCATGGCAACATCCCCTTGTAATTTTTTGATTTGGAAAGATTTTTATCATGGAAGACTATCTGCGTGGTATCGTCGGTATTGCTATATTATTGGGCATCGGCCTGACTTTCTCTGCCAACCGACGTGCCATTGACTGGCGGCTTGTGGCTACAGGTATAGCGCTGCAAATCATTTTCGGACTGCTGGTTATGAGAGTGGGCTTTGTTACCGAGGCATTTAATGCGCTAAGTCGCGGCTTTGTTACTTTTCTTGGTTTCTCGCAGGCAGGGGCACAGTTTCTCTTTGCAGATCTGGCTACCCCCAGCGGCGAAAAGTCTCTTGGGGTAATCTTTGCCTTTCAGATTCTGCCGACTGTGATTTTCTTTTCCACCGTTTCGGCAGGTTTGTACTACTTAGGTATATTGCAGAAAATTGTTTTTGGCATTGCATGGCTCATGTCGCGCACCATGCGGCTGTCGGGTGCAGAAAGTCTGGCAGCAGCGGGCAATATCTTCCTTGGACAGACCGAAGCCCCGCTGCTGGTGCGACCATTTGTTGCGCGCATGACCTACTCGGAACTGATGTGCCTGATGACGGGCGGCATGGCCACCATCGCCGGTGGTGTGCTGGCAGCCTATGTGGCTTTCCTCGGCGGCGATGATCCGGTGCAGAAGGCTGTTTATGCAGCGCACCTGCTCAGCGCTTCGCTAATGAATGCCCCGGCAGGGATCGTCTTTGCCAAAATACTCATCCCGGAAACAGAGTTTGACAAAATAGATCGCGAACTAAAAGTAAACAAGGAAAATCTGGGTGTAAACCTGATAGATGCGCTCTCAAACGGCGCAGCTGACGGTCTGAAACTAGCGCTCAACATCGGCGGTATGCTACTTGCCTTCATCGCACTGATTGCTATGCTCAACTACCTGTTCAAAGATGTAATTGGCGAGTGGTTGGGGCTGAATCCGTTAATAATAGAGTCCACAAATGGACAATTCAAAGGCTTTTCATTAGAATACCTACTGGGGCAGATATTTCGCCTCGTAGCTTTTGCTATTGGCGTAGAATGGAAAGACACCCTACAGATAGGCAGCTTACTGGGGCAAAAAACAGCCATCAATGAGTTTGTGGCCTACCTTGGGCTTGCAGAAATGAAGGATACAGGCAGCCTCAGTCCCAAATCCATACTCATTGCAACTTTTGCACTATGCGGATTTTCTAACTTTAGCTCTATTGCCATTCAGATTGGAGGCATTGGAAGCATAGCACCCAATCAGCAGGGAAACCTGTCCAAGTTGGGCTTCCGTGCGCTGCTGGGTGCCAGCCTAGCCTGTCTGATGACAGCAGCGATTGCAGGCGCAATTGCTGCCAACTAATAACCTTAGGCGAAAACAAGCAGTTCCGACCGCATCCACTCGTAGGCAGAAGGCGCATCAGAAAAATACTGGATGGCAATGTCGCCACCGCCTGACTGGTTATTTATCTGACTGATTACTTGCTTGACGGAAAGTTGACCGAATATATTTTCTGGTACGATAATAGCTCCGCGACGGTAGCCCAGCGCCGCGGCACGCGGCTGCCATTCGTT
>NZ_JBRCHD010000044.1:0-21625 GCF_053489755.1 Rhodoflexus sp. | reverse complement strand
GAGAACTTGATATGATTATCTATGGATCTAACAGATATGCAGTGGGAGGGCGTATCGGTTGTCTTTTAGCAACCTTATGCGGGAACTGGTCGTCCGCGTAGACGATGCGTAACCAGATACGAATATCATTTAGACAATTTTGCAGGATTCGTCAAACTCGCTGCTATGATTATGTTACTTAGACAGTTTTGAGA
The DNA here is from genome assembly GCF_053489755.1 of Rhodoflexus sp. Lineage (NCBI taxonomy): Bacteria > Pseudomonadati > Bacteroidota > Cytophagia > Cytophagales > Thermoflexibacteraceae > Rhodoflexus > Rhodoflexus sp. The sequence continues at coordinate 21,431 of NZ_JBRCHD010000044.1, read as the reverse complement.
TGAGTTGTAAATAAAAATCCGCGTTCATCGGTGTCATCTGCATTTTCCGCGTGCCGACATTTTCAGAACGCTGATTTTTGGCGGATGACGCGGGTTTGCGCGGATGCTTTTCTCTTGAAATAAAATCCGCGCTCGTCCGCGTCATCCGTCATTATCCAAGTGCCAACATTTTCAGAAGGCTACGCGCAGGGTGGCGTAGAAATTCCTGCCGGGAGCGCTGATGCCCGATGCAAAGATGCGGTAGTGGCGATCGGCGATGTTATCAATGCCGCCCTGCAACTGCACCAAGGAGTTGATTTGGTAGGCGGTGCGGACGTTGAACGTTATCCATGCAGGCATACCGTCGGGCGTTGCGTATCGCAGGTTGTCTTCGCCGCTGGGGCTGAAATCGGCGAGGCGTTTCCAGCCGTTGTACTGCGTCCAGAACTCGGCGCGCCATTTTTTGAGCGCTGCTATGATGGAAGTTTGCCCATAGAGCGGCGGAATGTGGTCAAGCGGCACGCCTTCGGTTGTTACGCGCCCGCGCGTCCAAGTCAGGTTAGATTGCATGGACAGCCACTCGGCTATTTGCGCTTTCAGGGTTGCCTGCACGCCGTAAACCACCGCTCGGTTGGCATTGGTAACGGTCTGTACGCGGCTTTTAACGTTGTCATACAAAACAGAATCCTGCCCGTTGAACTGTCCGTTGCGCACCACCAGCGCATTGGTAAACCAACTGTGGAAGCCTGTCAATTCGGCAAAAAAGCGCTCCCGAACATTCTTGGAAAGCGTTATTTCAGCATTGTAAACATATTCGGGTTGGATGTTAGGGTTGGGCAGGATGACGTTGCCGGGTGTAGAGTCAAAAATTTTGCCCAAATCGTCCACATTGGGCGAGCGGAAGCCCGAAGACAGCAAAGCACTCAATCGCCAGCCGTTATTCGCATTCCATGCCGCGCCTATGTTGCCCGTAAAGGCATTGTTGCGCTGTTCAACAGCATTGAACGGAAAAGGATAGAACGAGCGTTCAAGGAATCGGGCATTGAGCGTAATGTACTGATAGCGAATGCCTTGTGAAAATACGATTTGTCGGTTTTTGCCCATTTCCCATGCATGAGTAAGGTAGAGTGCAAAACTCTGTGTCTGACTGCCGCCGTCGGGGTAGCGCGTGCTGGCTGCCGTCCGCGCCTGATTGCGTACGTTGATGCTGTAGGCAAGCGATTGCACGTCGTTGTGCGCCATTTCCAGCCCGTAGCGCAACTCGTGCCGCTCGCTTATATCCTTCATCATGTCTGCATTGACCGAAAAAACATTGACCGTTTCCTCGCGATGGGTGCGGTTGGCAGCCCCAAAACGGCGCGTAATGCGGCTTTCAAAAATATTTTGCCACGATAGAATCACGCTTGCCTTGTCGTAAAACTCGGTTTCGCCCAAAAAATCGGCGCGCAGCGAAGCCAGCAGGCGGTTTTGTGGGCCATAGTTCCATGTTGCCCAGCGCGGCAGTCCACGACTGTCGTATTCGCCATAGCGGTCGGTACGCGGCACGTCCGACGAAGTAGAATACTGCACGTTGAGCATGAAACGGTTGTCATCGTGCGGCTGAAAGGCGATTTTTTGCAGCAAGTCCAACTGCGAATAGCCCGACCACTTTTGCAGGTTCGGGTCGGGATTGACCAGCGCGGTATCTCTGCCGTTGATGAAAGCGGGGTACAGCTGTCGCGCCCAGATATTCTCGTAGCCGCGTGGATAGACCGAACCGGCGCGCTGTTCGCCAAAATGCTTGTGCGTAACGCTTGTTAGCGATGCCCACTTGCCCGCCGCCAGATTGACGACCGCGTTGCCTGTCCATTCGCTATTGGCAGAAGAAACGCGCGTAAAAGCTGTTCCGCTTGCCTTGAACTTGCCGTCATCGGAAAATTCGGGGTTGCGCGTAAAAAAGTGCATCACCCCGCCGAGCGCATCGCTGCCGTAAATCACCGAGCCGGGTCCGAAAACGACTTCGGCTTTTTCCAATACGTTGGGATCTATCGTGATGACATTTTGCAGGTGTCCTGAGCGATAGATGGCGTTGTTCATCCGCACGCCGTCCACTACGAGTAGTACGCGGCTTGCCTCAAAACCGCGCAGCACAGGACTTCCGCCGCCCATTTGACTGGTTTGCACAAATACATGCCCCGTTTGGCGCAGCAGGTCGCCCGTAGTTTGCGGATTGTAGAACGCAATGCGCCGCGCATCTACCGTTTCAATTTTATTGGGCAAGTCGGTGCGGACTTCGGCAAACTTATTAGCTGAAAAAACTATCTCTTCTAAGTTGATAATTTTTTCGGTGAGCAAGACTTTGCCCATCGCCGCCAGTTGCGATTTCAGGTAGCGCTGTTCTACATAAGCGGCATGACGAATCAGCAGCGTGTCGCTATCGGCGAAGGCTGCCAAATCTGCCTTGCCTTTATTGTCCGTCAGCGCCTGTTTGTCTTTTTTCTGATTGATAATCAGCACGTTGGCAATGGGTTTTTGTTCTACTTTGTCTGTAATGGCAATGGTTTGTGCCTGTGCTGCCAGACTTGCCGACAGCCAAAGGAGCAGTAAATACTTTTTCATCGCATTTAGTTTGGGTATCGTAAATTTGCATCTTATTTTTGTACAACTGCCATGCTGCAACGCTATCTGCCTCATTATCGGCAAATTTTGTATTTAGCCTATCCGATTGTACTGGGGCAAATTTCGCATATTCTTGTTACAGTTGCCGACAATGCCATGATTGGCAATTACAGTAGTCTATCGCTTGCGGCGGCAACTTTTGCCAATGCGTTATTTACTACTGTGATGGTATTTGGGCTGGCGAGCACTTGGGTCATTACTCCTTTGGTGGCAACGGCGCAAGCGTCGGGCAAAATTACCGAATGTCGCGCTTGGTTGCGCCACTCGCTGGCAGTCTATCCGCTGATGGGAGTGTTTTTTTGCGGCATCGTGTTTTTTACCGGTACTTTTGCCGACCATTTTGGGCAAAGCCGCGAAGTGGTTGCACTTGCCGTACCTTATTTACAAGCGCTTGCCATCAGCCTGATTTTTGTGATGATTTTTCAGATTTTTAAGCAATTTATGGACGGGCTGGGCGAAACCAAAGAACCCATGTACATCAACTTTGCCGCTGCTGCGCTAAATATTTTGTTCAATTATGTGCTGATTTTTGGTAAATGGGGGTTTCCTGAATTAGGTATTGTCGGGGGAGGCATTGCTTCGCTGCTGGCGCGTATATTTGCTGCCGCCGCCATCGCTTGGCGGTTTTTCACATTGGCTAAATTTCAGGCATACGTTCAGCAAATCCGTGCGATTGCTTACGAACAATATTATGCGACTAAACTGCTCAAATTAGGTGTTCCAGTTGGTTTTCAGTCGGTTTTTGAGGTCAGTGCTTTTGCCTTTGCCACGATTATGGTCGGTTGGCTCGGCACTACGCAATTAGCCGCACACCAAATTGCACTCAACATCGCTACAGTTACCTTTATGATTGCCAGCGGCATTTCGGCAGCAGGTGCTATCCGCATTGCGCAAGAGTTTGGGCAGAAAGACCGCCCCTCTATGTTGCGGGCAGGCGCGGCTTCCTACCACCTGATCATTGCTTTTATGGGAGTTTGCGCTGTGTCTATTGCGCTGCTGCGCCATTGGCTGCCATCGTTCTACGTACAGCCCAACGACCCCGACATAGAACTGATGATGAGCATTTCGGCGCAACTGCTGATTTTTGCCGCTCTTTTTCAAATTTCCGACGGCGCACAGGTGGTTGGCATGGGTATTCTGCGCGGTATTCAGGACGTAAAAGCGCCTACCATCATTGCACTGATAGCCTACTGGGTGCTGGGGCTGCCGATTGGTTATGTACTGGGCTTTTATTTCAACATGGGTGTGGATGGCGTATGGCTCGGGCTGGCGCTAGCGCTCACCTTTGCAGCCGTTTTTTTAAGTTTCCGATTCTTCAACAAAGGCAAGCGAATTGCATTTTAAGCGCTATATTGGATACTGTCCCAAAAAAGTGCGTAAAATGAATCATGTACCATGCAGTTTTTATCCCGTAAGGATTCTGGCAGCATTAAAATCAACCCTGCCCCCCACCTTTTTCTGCTCTATAGGAGCTATATAGGCAATTTGTGAAGCTCTTAATGGAGCAATGAGGGAAGATGGCAATTATCATATTACCGATATTGAGAGACTGTCCAAAAAGTAACACATAAGTTTGTGATTTGTTAAGCACTTGATACAACTCATCTCAAAACTGTCTAAGTAGTATAATCATGGCAGCCAGTTTGACAAAGCCTGCAAAATTGTTTAAATGATACTCGTATCTGGTTACGCATTTCTACGCGGACGACCAGCCCCCGCATAAGGTTGCTCAAAGACAAGCGATACGCGCTCCCACTGCAGATCTGTTAAATCCGTAGATAATCAATCACATCAAGTTCTCACCCTATAACTTCAATGTGCAAAATTGAGCTTTTAGATAGCTTCTAAATAGAAAAGCATCGGCGTAAACCCGCGTCATCCGCCAAAAATCAGCGTTCTGAAATAGCGTAGTGCTTAACCCTGTGAAGGCGGTACAAAAAAAGTGCTACATTTGTAAGACTGTGAATATTTTAAAATTCCAACATCATGATTAAACAAAATCGTTTACGGCTGCTGTCCCTGCTGATTGCTTTTCAGGGACTGAGCCTGTTTGTTCAGGCGCAGGATGTCCAGACATACAGCGCAACCATCACCAAAGATGACCTGAAAAAACACCTGACCTACATCGCTTCCGATGAATTGGAAGGACGCGACACAGGCTCTAAGGGCATTCAATTAGCGGCTGACTATGTGGTAAAACACTTCAAAGAATGGGGACTGACCGGACCGGTTGCTACCAATGCAGCTAACAACTTCTTCCAGCCTGTGCCACTGCAAACCACGCGTTTTGAAACTACGCTGAGCGTCAAAGGAAAAAATCTGGAAGCCTTCAAGGATTACATTTCCATCAATAACAACATTGAAACAGGCAAAGCCAAAACCGACATTGTATTTGGCGGCTATGGAATTGATGATGAGGCTTATTCCGATTTTCGCGATACTAAATTAGACCTAAAAGGCAAAGCCGTTGTCATTTTGAACGATGAGCCGCGCAATGCCGAGGGCAAATTCCTCATTTCGGGAAGCGACAAGCCCACCGAAAAATGGAACATGAATGCCCGCATGGAACTGCTGCGCAACAAAGGCGCAAAATATGTATTGATAGCTATTCCCGATGAAACTTTTAACCGCTATGCGAGCATGATGAAAGCCTCTGCCGAGCGCGGAAGCATTAGTTTGGCAGGTGCCGTGCCGCGTCCTTCGCGCATAGCCGGCGATATGGTTGTGCCAATGTCGGGCGTTGCCGCGCTGGTAGGCGCTAAGCAGGCGGACATGGAAGCGCAAATGAAAGCCGCACAGGGCAAATCCATTGCCGGAACGATGAAGTCAAAACTCAAAGCCGACATCAAAAAAGTACAAGTTCCGATGGTTTGTAACAACGTACTGGGCTTTGTAGAAGGAACGGACAAAAAAGACGAAATAATCGTACTTTCGGCGCACTACGACCACGTAGGCATCCAGAACGGGCAAATCATGAACGGCGCAGATGACGACGGCTCTGGCGTAGTGGCCGTTATGGAAATGGCAGAAGCGTTCGCTAAAGCTAAAGCCGACGGCAAAAGCCCGCGCCGCAGCATGCTGTTTCTGCTGGTAACGGCGGAAGAAAAAGGTTTGCTAGGTTCACAGTACTATGCCGACCAAAATCCGATTTTTCCACTGGCAAATACCGTTTGCAATCTGAACATAGACATGATTGGTCGGATAGATGACAAATACAAAGACGACCCGAACTATGTGTACATTATCGGTTCTGACCGCCTTTCTACTGACCTGCACAATATCGGCGAAGAAGTAGGCAAAAAGCACTTCCCTGACCTGAAATTGGACTACACCTACAACGATCCGAACGACCCGAACCGTTTCTATTTCCGTTCTGACCACTACAACTTTGCCAAGCATGGCATCCCTTCCATTTTCTATTTCAACGGTGTGCACGCTGACTACCATCAGCCAACCGATGATGTGGAAAAAATCCATTTTGGCAAGCTGGAAAAAATTACGCGTTTCATCTTCTCCACAGCTTGGGAAATCGCTAACCGCGACGAACGTTTGGTGGTAGATAAAAAGCAGTAATACAATCTCCGTAGAGACGCGATTAATCATCTCTCTACGGAGTATTCAAACCTATTATTCACTATAAGCACATGAATTACAATGAAATATCAGAGGCGATTGAAGTTGAGATAGCTACCTTATTTCAGGAGCTTCGTTCGGGGATTTCAGCAAGGGAAGACAGCAGAGCCTTTGGTGCAATGATTGAAAAGCGAATTACAGAAAACTGGGAAATTATCTGCAAGAATTTAGGCCATGAAGCAATTGCTATTCCGGGGCGTAGAACAATTTTTGATTTTGCCTGTAATATTCAGGATAAATTATTTGGCTTTGATGTAAAAACCAAGGATTTAGATTCTACGCGTTACTCCGATGGTGGTGTCTGCGCGGTCGGGAATCTCTTAAAATTTCTTGCTAATGACAACGGCGTTTTTATGATTGTGGAATTTGGACATGAAAAATCCTCAATCAAAAATAGTGGGCGCGATATTGAGTATATTCGGGTAGCACCCTTTCACTGCCTTCCTGAAAACACCTATCGGATTGAAAATCTGGGTACAGGGCAGGTAAGATTAAATTATACAATTAATCAGGTCTGGGATGAAATTGATTGGCAAAGATCATACAGCGACTTTTTTAATATTTTTTGCAACCTTGCAGTAACGCACTATAAGCGAGTCAAGGCAGATGCAGAAAAGCGAATCCAATCAATTGAACAATTTAAAAATGGCGGCTATCAAAACTTTCGGTTTATCAGATAAAACTTTGCGGATTGGAGATGTTTTCACGCCGTTGTCATGGGCTGATTTTGCCATTGAAAAGTTTGATATTTTTCAAAAATGGCTGAATGGTGCTACCATTTTTGATCCAACAATGGGTGAGGGAAATCTACTGGAAGCGCTCATCGCACATGGTTTATCAAAGGGATACAAAATTCAAGACTTACCTGTCAATCGTCTGTTTGGCAATGAGTTGAATACCACATACTACTTGAACGCATTGCAAAAATTCAGTGAGAAGTACGGTTTAGATATGGCATTGAATTTTTCAAATGAAGATATTTTACATCTTGCGTCCCAATCCTATGATATTATTTTCGGCAATCCACCCTGGCAAAATTTTGTTGATTTACCCGAAAACTATAAAGAGCAAATCAAGAGTTATTTTTTCAAGTACGATTTAGTAGGCAATAGCCAAAATTTGTTACTTGGCGGCAGTAGGATTGATATAGCAGCACTCATTATTCAAATTACTATCAAAGAGTTTTTACATCCAAAAGGTGAGGCGATTTTTTTTATGCCTCTTTCTTTGTTATTGAATGATGGGGCGAATAAAAATTTCAGAACTTACAGTATCGGCGATGTCAGCTATTCTCTTGAAACTGTATATGATTTCAATGATGAAGATGTATTTGCAGGTGTTGCCACGCGCTACGGTTTGAGTTATTTTATACGGGATAAGCAATCTTCATTTCCAATTTCATATTTTCGTATGGAAAACAGTCGTTGGATACATTTAATGGCAAAACCGGTATTTCACGAAACTGACCCGTTAAGTATTATTGCCTCTCAAAATGACTTAAATGAAATTCGCCCAATTGTCATAAAGAAAGAATCAAGCCCGCGACAGGGTGTTAATACCTGCGGTGCAAATGATGTTTATTTTTTTGACAGGCTGGTGCCTGTGTCCGACGAGTTGGTAAGTGTTTCAAATAAAACGCAGAGCAATATCATCTTACCCAAAAAGTTTATATTTCCATTAATTACGGCAAAGGAATTTAAATCAGATAAGCTATCGCCTTCCAAGTGGGTGCTGTTGCCATATAACAACAACGGTAAACCTTTGGAATGGCATCAGATATTGGTATTTCCTGAATTACATTCCTATCTGACAGCTAATCAGGAAATTCTACAAGCCAGAAAGGGAGTTATGTTGAATGCAATGCTCAATAGGGGGCATTGGTGGGCAATGTTAGGTGTCGGAGAATATAATTTCTTCCCTTACAAAATTGTTTGGGAAGCCTATGGTAAAACTACTTTTTATCCAAAAGTATTTGATGGACATTGGCAGGCAAATCAGTCCTTACAGGCATTTATTCCTGTGAAAACCAAGTCCGAGGCTGAAAGAATAACAGCTGAATTATCGGATAAGCGCATAGAAAATTATCTGCATTCGCTCAAAATGGAAGGAACAATGAACTGGGCACAGCCCGGGAAAATTAAAAAGCTATTGTCCTATGAGGAAGAATCGCTGACCCTGTTCTGATTTTACACAAAAATTGTGAATAATATTTTACAACCAAATCAATGGAAAAAGTCCTCATTACCGGCGCTGCCGGATTTCTGGGTTCGCATTTATGCGACCGCTTTATCAAGGAAGGTTACCATGTGATTGGCATGGACAACCTGCTGACGGGCAACTTAGACAATATCGCACATCTGTTCCCGCTGAAAAACTTTGAATATTACCACCACGACGTAACCAAGTTTGTCCATATTCCCGGCGAGTTGCGCTATATCCTGCATTTTGCCTCGCCTGCCAGCCCGATAGATTACCTCAAAATGCCGATTCAAACCATGAAGGTAGGTTCTATCGGCACAATGAACCTGTTGGGACTTGCCAAAGAGAAAGGGGCGCGCATTCTGGTAGCTTCCACCTCCGAAATCTACGGCGACCCCGACGTTCACCCGCAACCCGAAGAGTACTGGGGCAACGTAAACCCCATCGGGCCACGCGGCGTGTATGACGAAGCCAAGCGTTTCATGGAAGCAATCACGATGGCTTATCATACCTTTCATGGCGTAGATACGCGCATCGTGCGCATTTTCAACACCTACGGTCCGCGCATGAGGTTAGACGATGGGCGTGCGCTGCCTGCATTTATGAGTCAGGCGCTGCGCGGCGAGGACATCACTGTTTTTGGTGACGGCAGCCAAACCCGCTCGTTCTGCTATGTGGACGATTTGATTGAAGGCATTTTCCGCCTATTGATGAGCGACTACCATTTGCCCGTAAACATCGGCAACCCAAATGAGATTACTATTAAAGAATTTGCCGAAGAGATTATCGCGCTGACGGGAACGAATCAAAAGATTGTTCACAAGCCGCTGCCACAGGACGACCCCAAACAACGCCGTCCTAACATTGACAAGGCCAAACGGATTCTAGGCTGGGAACCCAAAGTGGACAGAGCCGAAGGCTTGAAAATCACTTACGAATATTTCAAAAATAAAATTCAATAACAAATGAATTTACATACAATAGCCGCCATTCCTGCCAAAGAATTTATCCCCGGTTTTTGGGGGCGGATGATTCACACCCAACATGCCACGCTTGCCTACTGGGAAATTGCAGGCGACAGTGTGCTGCCGCTACATTCGCACCCGCACGAGCAAACCGTGAATATGCTGGAAGGCGAATTTGAGATGACTATCGGCGGCGAAACCCATGTGCTGAAAGCGGGCGAGGTAGTCGTTATTTCCGGCAATGTGCCGCATCAGGGCAGAGCAACGGGGCAACCCTGCAAAATTCTGGATGTATTCTGCCCCGCACGGGAAGATTATCAATAACGGATGAGTTTAGCATACAAGACCTGACAGGTTTTCAAAACCTGTCGGGTCTTTTCCTACTATTATCAACTTATGCAAACGAACAACTTTCAAAGCCACGTACTGCTGATAGACTGCCCCGACCAACAGGGACTTGTCCATAAAATCACAGGAGTTTTGTATCATCACCACCTCAATATCCTGCGCAACGACGAGTTTGTAGAGCGCACAACAGGGCATTTCTACATGCGCACCGAGTTTTCAGGCGAGTTGAACGCCGAGAAAGTAACCTATGGTTTGCGCGGCATCCTGCCCGATGAGGCAAATATCCGATTAGAAAGCGCGCACGCCAAGCGTGTGGTCATACTGGCAACTAAAGAACATCACTGCCTCAGCGACCTGCTGGTGCGCAATATGTATCAGGATTTGCACATGAGCGTTCAGGCGGTCATTGCCAATCACGAACGCTTGCGCCCGCTGGTAGAAAAATTTGACATCCCCTTCGTCTGTGTGTCGCACGAGGGCATCTCGCGCGAAGCGCATGAAGAGGCAGTGCTGGCCGCCATCGAGCCGTTCAATCCTGAATTTCTGGTGCTGGCGAAATATATGCGCGTACTGACCCCTGCATTTACCCGCCGTTTTCCGAACAGGATTATCAATATCCACCATTCATTTTTGCCTGCTTTTATTGGGGCAAATCCTTACAAACAGGCATTTGAGCGCGGCGTAAAAATTATTGGCGCAACGGCGCACTTCGTCAATGACAACTTAGACGAAGGCCCAATTATCATGCAGGATGTCATCCACGTTGATCACAGCAAAACCGCCGCCGATATGACCCGCGCCGGTCGGGATGTGGAAAAAATAGTGCTGGCACGTGCCTTGAAACTTGTCTTTGAAGACCGCGTATTTGTGCGGAACAACAAAACAGTGATATTTGAGTAGGCTCTAAGTACTTGGTCAGTTTAAAACGTATTGTACCCTTTAGGGTGCGTCATTACTTACTGAAAATCAATTATTTGCACACCCTTAAGGGTATGCTACAATTTGCATAATTACTTAATGAAAGCGTCAGGCACAAGTAACGATAAAAAAAAATACCCGGATTGGCTCGAAGACCTCGCTAGGCGGAGCTACAAACCCGAACGTATCGGGTGCGGGTATTTACCTCACCGCGCAGTTGCCCGAAGCGGTAGATTATCTGTACTATTTGTTTTCGGCTAATTTCTTATCGGAAAGCGGCTCGTTTCAGTAATATTTTTGCTCTTGCTTTTCTGATTGGTTTTACCAGTACTGGCATCAGTATACTTTACGCGCTATTGTTGAACTTTATGCGAGCGGTAGAACTGATAACTGGGCAAAACGCGCTGCCATTCTGCTGCTGTGGTTCACGCAGATCCGGGTTATGTTTCATCATCGGTTGTACAGCGGCTTATACTCACGTTTCAGTCATACGTACCTAAAACCCGATTTACCATCTACAGCTTTAGCATCGTCATCGGCATATTTGTGATATGGGCATGGTTTTTGCCAAAAGGCATAGATGGCTCGCGGCGATTATTTGAATTTCGCGATTTCTACAGCGAGCGCAATGATTTGTTTACTGTTCATTCGGAATGGTACGACGACAGCCGCCCTGCGGGAAAGGTGAGAAAGGTTTTCTGCTCTATATCCCGATTGAGCATTTGGCTGCCGGTAAAAAACACCTGCTGACTGTTGGCTACCGCAGCCTTGGAGACAGCGCAGAAATTGCCTGAGATTCGGTTCGTTACCGTGTGCCATTTTGTACGTACCGGAACACTAACAACAAACTATCGGCAGATTTCTGTTCAACAAATGTTAAATTTTGTGGAACGAGAGCCTTTTTGAAAAGTTTTTTCAGAGCGCTTGAAACAATTTTTGTTCAGCATAGGTTAAACAAGAGAACCTGTTTTGTTTAACCATCCGATAATCTCTTCAGTCTGTAAAAAAAATGGAATCTAATCAGGATTACACACTTGATTACCGCTATTCTGCGCAAAATGCCGTTACAAACGGTAGCGGTAATACGAACACACCAATCCGCCACATCGAAGATCGGCTCTGGATTGATGCACAGATCAGCAAATTTGATAATTTACTGCGTACACTCTACGATAAAACGCTCGAATCTTTCACCGATGCTATTATTACAGACCTCTCTGAGCTGGTAAATGCTGTCAAAGGGGTCTTTTTTATTACCGACTTCGAGCAACACAAAGTAGTTGCCTCTGCCGGCTATGCCTGTACGCTGGAGAGCCTCATCAAACAGGAATTTGCCATCGGCGAAGACTTGGTGGGTTATGCAGTAAAATCGGGTAAGATGCGCTACTTGGAAGATGTTGGCCTACAACAGACAAGTATATATTCCTCGCTGGTCAGTATCAGTACCAAAGCAATTGTGATTTTACCTTTGGTATTCAACGATTTGGTGTATGGTGTCATAGAGCTAAACTGCGTTCGTCCGCTGGAGGAGAAGCAGTTAGAACTACTCAAAAGCCTGAGCCGTAACATCGCCTCGATGTTGCAGAGTATCCAGAACAATGCGCGTACGAAAAAGTTATTGGAAGAACTGCGCCAAAAAAACAATGAAATGGCGCAACAAGAGGAAGAATTGCGCCAAAATCTTGAAGAGTTGCAAAGCACGCAGGATGCCATGGAACTCAAACAGCAGGAAATTACGCACCTGTTGGAAGAAATCCGCATTAAAGAAGCTAATCTGAATTCGATCATTAACAACTCAGGCGATCAGATCTTTGCTGTAGATACCAACTTGCGTGTTATGTTAATCAACCAAGCAATGTTGGAAAACATCAGAAATACCCATGGGCTTGATTTGCAAATAGGTGATGATATCAGGATATTATTTCCCCCTGACCAGTATGACCACTGGGCGAGTATTTACCAGCGAGCTCTCAATGGCGAACGCATACTTACTGAACTAGCCTTTGAGCAAGATGGCAAAAAAACATACAATGAGGTAATGTTCAATCCTATCATCAACGATGTAGGCAACATCATCGGCGTGGCCGTGTTCAGCAGGGACATTACCACCCGAAAAATGAATGAGTTAGCCCTACAAGCACAGCAAGTCCAAATGCAAGAGATGATAGACATAATGGAGCGCAATAGGAGCTACACCATTGCTATCATAGACAACTTTGAAGATAATATCTTGTCCTTTGATTTGAATTACAACATCCTGATTCACAACAAAGGATTGCGGGAATTATATAAGTCAATGGGCGTAGAAATAAAAACAGGCATGAATGTTTTTGACCTCATTCTGCCCGAGGAGAGAGATAAATTTTTACAGATCTACAACCGCGTTATCCATAATCGCGAGACGGTTACGCTCGATGACTCCTATACCCTTAATGGCAAAACCTTGCATTTGCGCATGAAACATGCCCCTGTTATTTCTATCAATGACGAGGTAATCGGCATATCAGCCTATTCACAGGTATTAGAAAACTCGTAGCCCGTTCAGGAAGGTAAAAAAGCAAAATAAGTATGCTGACACAGGAGGAAGTAATCAAGGTTACGACTACGGATAACTTTGCAGCCGAGCAGTTGAGTAAACGCCTGCTTGGTTTCCTGAGGCAACTTACGCTTCGCCATCAGTACGGGTTTATTGATTGGAGCAATGCCTTAATTGAGGCGATTGCCAATGAAATCAATGCTTTGCAGGGATTATTCTACGTAGCTGACCATCGTGAGGAGAAATTGGTATTGACAGGAACATTTTCTATCCGTTCCGACCAGAAACCGCCCCTGGAAGTCAAATTTGGAGACGGACTCATTGGTGCTTGTGCAAAGACACAGCGCATCAAACGGGTGCAGGCAAGCAACGAGCAGGCGCACTGTTCCGGACTTACGACCATACAACCCCAAGAGTTGTTGCTTGTGCCGCTGATATTCAATCAGATTACCTACGGCGTATTGAAGCTATCGCATTATCAATCTTTCAGCGATGCCGATATAGCTTTTTTAGAAGTCATCGTGCCTGTACTTAGTGCACAGGTCATGTCGCTGGTGAAGGAAAAAGAGCAAAGAGAACTTACCCGCCAACTTCAGATGCGCGAAGAAAAACTCTTGCGAATAGCCGAAGTGAGCGTCGAGGGTATCTTGTTTGTAGATCTGTATAACATCATTACCGAAGCAAATACCGCAGCTGCAAGGCTGCTGGGATACTCTGATGAAGAACTCCATGGACTGCGTTTGCGGGATATTTTTCTGGTAGAAGAAATGATAGCCAACCTCACTACGGCAGATGACATTCCCCCGTGTGAGACATTTGCTATCCGTAAAGACAATAGCAAACTACCCGTAGAAATACAGGCCAAACGCATCAGCTACAACGGACGAGTGCTGCGGGTAATTTCGTTCCGCAATATTTCGGCACGCGTAGAAAGCCGCCAGCGATTAGAGGAAACGCAGGCAGAGTTAGATCAGGCACAAAAAATTATCATGCTCAACGAAAAGCTCGAAGAGCAGAACCGCAAGATCGTTTCCAGTATCAACTATGCCCGCCGTATCCAACACGCACTTTTGCCCGCACCCAGCGAAATGCTCAAAGCCTTTCCGAAGCATTTTTTGCTCTTTATGCCCCGCGATATTGTCAGCGGCGACTTCTACTGGCTTTCCAGACAGCCCGAATGGAATTTTATCGCACTGGCAGACTGCACCGGACACGGCGTTCCCGGTGCGCTGATGAGCATGATTGGCATGGAAATGCTCAGCCGTATTGTCAATGAACAAAAGGAAGCTTCGCCTGCCGTTATTCTTGAAAAACTCGATCAAGCCATTCAACAAACCATCCATCAGGAAGAAAGCAACCTGAACGATGGCATGGACATCGGCATTTGTGCTTTTCACAAAGCGAGCAACAAGCTATACTATGCAGGAGCTAAACACAATTTGTTGCTATTCCGCTCGGGTGAGTTTCGCGAAATCATAGCAGACCGCCGCTCGATCGGCAGCCGAAAGCACAGCGGGCAGCCTTTTCAGGAGCACATGATTAACATAGAACCCAACACAATGCTTTACCTATGCTCGGATGGCTATGCCGATCAGTTTGGTGGAGAGCATAACCGAAAAATTGGCAGTAGGCAGGTACAAGAACTATTCAGAAAGATGCACACATTGGATTGTATCGTACAAAAGAACGTACTGCAAAACTTTCTCAATAAATGGAAAGGCGGACAGCGGCAAATAGACGATATTTCTATTATTGGTATTCGCCTATGAAACAGAGCTACATAGGTTGAAATATGTTAAATCGCTAACACGAGGCCGAACTGTCCGTATTTTTGCAATAAAATACAAGTTATGAATCGTTTGCTATTCCGGCTTGCCTCTGTTCTGGCGATGGCAAGCTCATTAATACTCCACCCTCTTACTGAAAGCAGCGCCCAGCAACTTCCCCATCAGGACAGCGTAGAGATGTTGCTGACCAACGTAGCTATCCAGTTGGAGTGTACCCAAGCTATCAACGATATGTATAACTTCAAGTTCGGGCAGGCAGAAAGCATTTTCCAGTGGATGCGCCGTACCTACCCTGAGCATCCGCTGCCTTACTTTCTGATGGGACTAAGCCAATGGTGGCGCATCATGCCCAATCCCGAGGATACGAGATATGACAACCAATTCCTTGCCTATTTAGACAGTGCGATAGAAAAGGGCGAAAAACTGTTGGAAAAAGGCAGACCTAAGCAAAAAATAGAAGCAGCTTTCTTTCTAGCAGGCGCGTGGGGCTTCAAAGGCAGACTCTACTCCGACCGCAAACAATGGACAAAGGCAACTTTTGCAGGCAAACGCGCCTTGAAATACATGGAGCTTGCCGCCGATCAGAACGACCTCAGCCCCGAGCTGCTCTTTGGCGACGGACTCTACAACTACTACTCTGTCTGGGTGCCCGAAAATTATCCCATTTTGAAACCTGTGTTGTGGTTTTTCAAAAAAGGCGACAAAGCGTTAGGAATTGCGCAGTTGGAAAAAGTAGTTGCCGACGCTTTCTATGCCAAAACAGAGGCAATGAACTTTCTAATGCGCATTTATGGCGACGAGAACATGCCCGAAAAATCTTTTGAAACTGCCCGCTATCTACACACCACTTTTCCCGACAACCCCTACTTTCACCGCTACTATGCGCGGCTGCTCTATCAGCGAGGACAGTTCTACGAGCTGGAATCCGTAGCAAGAAGCATCATAGAAAAAATTGATAAGGGTGTAATGGGCTATGAGGAAACAAGTGGGCGTTATGCAAGTTTCTATCTGGCGCATTTGTACCGAGTAGCCTATCGAGACAAAACTCGGGCAAGAGAATATTACGAGCGCACAGTTGATTTTGCAGAAAAAGCCAAGGCCTACGAGGCAGGCTACTATCTCTATGCGCTTGCAGAATTGGCACAAATGGCAGATGCAGATAAAAATATTTTGCAAGCCAAAAAATATTATGAAAAAATTGTAGAACACGCCGAAAAAAAGCACCCGACTCATAAAGAAGCCAAAGCCTATTTACAAAAACATCGCAGAGTGAGATAAGCGCCATGCAATCGCCTGTCTTATACGACAACTACAACCGACCGTTGTAATCTGCGGTGCTTCTCCTGACTTCCGCGTTTTAACACCCAAGCTGAAAAAGTCAGTAATTGCTGAACAGCATATCAAAAGCCATTCCGAATATTGTAGGATGGCTTTTTTTGTAGTTAGCCTCAGAAAGAAGTCATACTAAAATGAATGATCTACCATGTAGTTTATATCCCGTATGTATTGCACATTGGCAGCATTGAAATCATCCCTGCCCCCGTTTTCTGAAGCTGTCCAAAAAGGCTGAATGTAGTACAGATTTCAGTCTGTAACTATTTGATTATCAGGCAAATAATGAGTGGCAGACTAAAGTCCGTGTCACTTTTTGGACAGCCTCATTTATTTTGGAGTAGAAAATCAGCTTGTGCAGGAATAGCCATTAGCTCTTTCCAAACTGCCGTAGGGACGATTATCTCTCCGTATAACTGCTCTAATAAAAACAGATAGTCAATATGCCAGAGATTTGTAATAGTGGTCGTATCACTTACAATCAACATACACCCAGATTTTTTAAATCTGTCTGTAGGTCTTCTATATCGTATTTGAGATAGATAGCCCGTGCTTTGGCGCCTGCTGAAAGCCAATCACATCTAACTGAGCTAAGTGGCGGGTTTGTCCAAAACTCAACTTGCCTTTGTCGTAAAGGTAGCAAGCAAAGTCAATGAGAATATGCGTTCCGAAAAGCCCGGGGCATAAAAAAGCCCGTCGGGCTTACAGATCCCGATAGGCTTTGGCTAAAAACGAAAGTCTATTAACTATTGTCCTTGTGCAAGAGAATAGCCTTTTTGTCCGTCGAAGTAGCACAAATTTTCGGTTTTGATGAAGTCAAAGCCGGCATCTTTTATTTTCACCAGCAGGTCAATAATGTCGCTGTGCGTAACTGAGCTGTGGTCAGGGCTTTCAAAGCGGCAACGCCAGTGGTCGGTACAGAAAGTTTCGGGCAGACCGTCAGGATATACTTTCACGCCGCGATTACTGATAACCACTAACTTTAAGCGGTCGGTATTGCAAGTTTGCAACTTATCGCCAATAGCGTTGGCCGCACCTTCAAAATTGATGAAAACGTCCACGCCAACGGTTTCTTTTTTGGCAGGTGTATGCGGACGGAATACGAAAGGTTTCAGTTCTACGGGACGAGGCGCGCCGTAGTCTACCGCTTTCAAATGAACAGGCTTTTCTCCCAAACGCGCGATAACGGCTTGCGCAAACTCTTGCGTGCCAACTTTTTCCTTGCTCACGTCTTCTTTGAAGATGTCGTACGTGTGGACGCCGTCTTCAATGGTTTTCAGCCACGCATTATGCACTTTGGTAGCCACATCGTTTTGTCCGATATGGTTAAGCATCAGCACTGCGCCGAGCAACAAGCCCGAGGGGTTGGCAAGGTTCTGACCTGCACGGCGAGGGGCAGAGCCATGAATAGCTTCAAACATCGCGCATTGATCGCCAATATTGGCCGAGCCTGCCAGACCTACCGAACCTGTAATCTGCGCGGCTACGTCAGACAAAATGTCGCCGTAGAGGTTCGGCATAACGATAACGTCGAAGGCTTCGGGCGTATCGGCTAATTTTGCCGCGCCGATGTCCACAATCCAGTGTTCTTTTTCAATTTCTGGATATTCTGCACCAATCTCGTCAAACACCTGATGAAACAGACCGTCGGTGAGTTTCATGATGTTGTCTTTGGTGAAGCAAGTAACTTTTTTTCGGTTGTTGGCGCGGGCATATTCGAACGCATAGCGAACGATTTTCTCTGTACCCGGACGCGTGATGAGTTTCAAACACTGATAAACTTGGTCAGTTTGGCGGTGTTCGATACCTGCATACAAGTCTTCCTCATTTTCGCGGATAATTACCACGTCCATTACCGGATGCTTGGTTTTCACGTATGGATGGTAGCTTACGCAAGGGCGAACATTGGCATACAAGCCGAGCGTTTTACGCGTCGTAACGTTCATGCTCTTAAAGCCGCCGCCCTGTGGAGTGGTGATAGGGGCTTTGAGGAATACTTTGGTGCGGCGGAGAGAGTCCCAAGCCGTGTCTTCAATACCGGCGGTAACGCCGCGCATATAAACTTTTTCACCGATTTCTATTTCTTCAATTTCAATCTGAGCGCCTGCTGCCAGAATAATATCCAGCGTTGCGCGCATAATTTCCGGCCCGATACCATCACCGTAGGCTACTGTAATGGGGGTTTTTTGCGTTGACATATCTATGCGGTTTGGTTTTATTTATGGAAAAAATCAACTAAGCGCAAAGCTATTTGAAACTTACCGTAAATTTGAGCGTTAACACAATTATTTTGCGCCCCATCCGAGATATTCCGATACTTTATGAAACTACTCATTATCATTCTTTTAGCGGCAGCAACGCTGACCGCCTGTCAGTCCACATCCAACGAATCTGCATCGTTGCGCAACCAACTTACTGATTTAAAAACCGAACATGCTACATTAGAAAAAACGCAATATATACCCCACTTAGGTTGGGCGATGGTTCAGGTGCAAGTCTATCATGCTAAACTCTATTTTGCCGGCGCGGCCAAAAACTGGGACTTAGCCGCTTATTATGTCCATGAGTTGGAAGAAGCCCTTGAAGATGTGGAAAAATACCACCCCGAACACGAAGGCGTTAAGATAGCCGAACTAATCAGGGCTATAGCGCTTCCACACGTAGAAAAAGTGGAAAAGACTGTTGAGCAAAAAGATGCCGTCGCTTTCAGCGCAGCCTTTAGCAAACTAACGGCCTCTTGCAACCAGTGCCATCAAGCGACAGGAAAAGCGATCATCCGCATCAAAACGCCGCCAAACGCAGGACTGCCTAATCAGGATTTTACCCCACAACTTCAGTAGCTGCCTCTGTACTTGCGCACGAGCCACTCGCCCGCAGCCATTAGCAGGAGCAGGAAACACAGCCATTTGAGCAATATAATTTCCCGATTTTCTTCGCTGGTGTGTATAACTGCGGTTGCTTCTAAGGTGCTTAGTTTGTCAACCAACTGCTCCGCTGCTTCAAAAGGGTAGAACTCCCCGCCGCTTTGGCGGGCAAGCTGCCGGAGCAGGTTGAAGTCGGCGCGGGTATTGAGGGCTTCTGCCTGTATTTCTTTGACAGCAAAACGCCCTTCGGCAGTTTCCGTTTTGCCGTTGTTAAGTACGGTACTTGCGCGGAAATTGTAAACGCCCTGTTGCAGCCCTGAAACCTTGTAGCGAAAGCCTTCGCTA
Source organism: Rhodoflexus sp. (assembly GCF_053489755.1). NCBI lineage: Bacteria > Pseudomonadati > Bacteroidota > Cytophagia > Cytophagales > Thermoflexibacteraceae > Rhodoflexus > Rhodoflexus sp. Next base: position 1,867 of record NZ_JBRCHD010000044.1, on the reverse strand, counting down.
CTGTTTACGTAGCTGAATGTATTCTTACTGCCTTTTTCGGGAATGATTTCCAACTGAACAGTTTGTCCGTAGATTTTCTCGTAGATGTCGTTATAGACTTCGGTTTCAAACTCAACAGTTTCTCCTGTAAAATATTCGTTGACAACTGTATTGACACGGAACTTGCGCTTGTCCTGACGGGCGGTGAGGTATTGGGTCATTTTGCCAATCATCTCGTCGAAGGTGGCTTGTTCGCCGCTGCGGGCAAATTCCTGCAAGCGCCATTGCCAAAGGCCCTCGCCAAGCATCATCCCGATTTTGCGCTCGTCCTGTTCGGCAAATACGAACAGCGGCTTATCAGTTTGCAGGCTGCCGACGCGCTGCATCAGTACGGGAACAGCACCCTGCGCCAGTTTGAAGTTGCCAAAAGGAACTACCACAGGCGGATATTTAACAATGGCAGATTTGTTTTCGTCGCTTAAAAGGAACTTGTCAAACTGCTGATTAACGGCTGCCGTTACGCGGTCGGTCTGATAGCCCGAAGCAGCAATATTCACCCCCAGATTGAGAGCATTAAACGAAGGCAAATGCGTTTGTGTACCTACTACGAACCATGCAGGCGTTTTTGTAGCTAACAGTTCTTTTACCAGATTGCTCGTAAAGGCATTCGCCGTAGGCAATTGATGGAAAATCATCAGGTCGTATTTTTCATTGCGTTTGAGCGCTTCGTTGGGCATCAGGTTGGGAATGAAGAGGCTGACCTGGTAGTTGGGATTCTTTTCCAGCGCGGCGCGGATAGCGCGAATATCGGGGTGAGGGGATGCAGCCACTATGAGGATTTTTTCTTGTCCGTCCAGCACGTCAATATAGACCTGCCGCACGTTGTTTTGTTGTGTAAATTCACCCTCCAACGGACTAACCTGCAACTCGTAGCGCTGTACGCCTTTTTGCGCAGCGGTTACGAGGAACTGCACCTGTTGCAAAGCGCCTTCTTTGGCAAGAACGATTCGTTTAGTATCCAGTACTTTACCGCCCTGCGATACGCTGACTTGCACTTCGCGCCCTTCAAATCCGCTATGGGCAATTTCCGTGACGATCGGGAATTGGTTGCTGAAGTAAGCAATTTTGTTGTGATAAGCGGCGCGAATGCTCACATCGTTGCGGGGCAGCGTGTCGCCAATGCCGATGGTGTAAACGCCTACCTTGAAAGGTTGGTAGAGCGGCGAGCTTCCCTGGTTATAGATACCGTCAGTAAGCAGTACAACTGTACCCAGATTGCGATTTTCAAAATTATTTTGAATAGAGGTAAATAAACGCTGCAAGTTGGTAACGGGCAGGTCGAATCGTACCGAGTCAAAATTGACCAGTGGTTTTGCGTTGGTCGAAAGTGTGCGCAGGTGTACTTCAAAACCTCTATTTTTCAGCGTTTCGGCGACGCGGTTCAGGGTTTCTGTTGCTTTCTCGAGTTTTTCGGGCGAGTTGGTGAGCGCCATTGACTCGGAGTTGTCTATTGCGACAACAGCAATGGGTTTCTCGTATTCATTGTTGATTTGCCGCACCATTGGTTCTAGTAGCAGAAAAGCCAGCAGGCTAACTAAGAAAAAGCGCACGGCAGCCAATAGGCGGTTGGTGGTTTGCCCCCAAGGCGACTCTTTTGAATAGAGCAGGGCAGCATAGAGCAGACCCAGCGCCACACAAAGAATAATCAACCAAGGGGAGTATGTAGTGATGAGTTGGTTCATGCCAGTTGTCGGATTATTGAGAAATCGTCCTTAAAAGTCCGATTCCTAAGCCAAAAAACAAAAGTAAAGCGATAATTCGAGCGATATGTTGCAGGACTTTTTCCAGCGTCATGGGTTCGGAGGGGAGGATGTTTTCGTTGCTGCCT